>NZ_JBHUSF010000025.1:0-53783 GCF_042673295.1 Rhodococcus sp. NPDC057014 | reverse complement strand
ACTCTTCCGGATACGGCTTCGGCATGTCGATCATCCTTCCACCGTGAGGGCAGATCCCTCACGGGTCAGGTGTCAACCAGAGCCGGGGCAGTCCCATGTAGGTGCTGAACCGTCAAAGAGCAGGATCATCATGCCGCTCCAAATTGCCCCAAAACTCAAGGCGAAGACTGCAGACCAGTGGATGGTTGCACTGACCGGCCACCTCTACCCGGGCGAGTTCGTGTGGGCCCTGGCGCGGACTACCGTGATGCGCCCGCAGTGTGATGGCTTGGCAATAACCAATGCGCGGGTGCTTGCGTTCTCTGGCCGCGATGTAGCGGCCAAGGGGCCTAAGCGAGCAATCGACGCCGACAACATCTCGCGATTCGACCTTCCAACATTTGGGGCAGCGAAACAGCTGGTGATCACGACCAGGGACAACCAGCAGTTGTACTTCGGCATACTCCAGGGCACAGACGTCGCTTTCGTCAGCCACTTCGTCCACCAACTAGGCATAGCCGGCCTACCTGCTGGCATGCGCGGAGCGCACCAGCCGAAGCCAGGTACGTCGGAAGCCGAACCCGTTGTCGCTATCCAACCCAAATCCGAGGAGTCGACGGACGCCGATCGGAAGGACGCTGAGGAACACGCCGCGGCCGCTCAGTCTGTAGCTCCACCGCCTAATGGCCAAAAGTCCACCAAAGCTGGAAAGATCCTGCTTGGTATCGTCTCCCTCATTGCGGTATTTGGCTTCATCGGACTTGTCGGGACGATAGCAACTGACGAAGAGGCCTTGCGTAGCGAAAAGTCCAGTCCAGAGACTGCACTCACCCCGGCCACCACACCTAGTCTCACAACCACCACGCCGCTACAAACGACGACGACGGCCGCCTCGACGAGCCCGACCGCAGAGGATGGTTCCATCGCGGCGGCGCTTGAGCAGGCCGGGGCAACTCCCGAGATGGTGGACGCAATGGGCGTCGTTGCCGAAGAAACAGGGTACATTCCCGCCCCGTCCGATCTCCAACAACGGCAAGAGTTCACATACCTAATCGTTCTACTGTGCCGGGACATCAGCAGTGGTGCGACGACATGGGAAAATTCGATTAACGAGGACATCTTCCACGGAGCGGCAACCGAAGACGCGCAACGCCTCAACGACTACGCCAGGACGGATTTCTGTCCTCGGGTCCCTCCTAACGACAGCGGCACGACCACACCCGCCGCATCCTCCGCGCCTGCCGACCTTGCGCCCATCGTGCTGACAACGAACGTCCAGATAGAGGGACAGTCCGTCGCCGTGAGCGGTACCGTTCCGCTTCCTGATGGCGCGAAATTGTCAGTCTCGCTGTTTCGCATCAAATACTTCGGTTACAGCGACGAAGAGCACTACGGAGCATCCACCTCGACCACCGCGACCGTCCTGGGTGAGCAGTTCTCCGCAACGATGGCCGACGATCCGCAGAAGGCGCGTGATTCTGCGGACGCTTACAACGTGGGTGAACCACCGGAGCGGCAAATCAGGATCTCGGATTGGGTCGTTGTATCGGTGAGCTTCGATCCGCGCGATGACCAGCCACAGTCGGTGGTATCGGCAGTCGGGGGCGAGGACTCACCCCACCTGGCAAACAGTCCACAGGCCGACGAATTCGGTGGGTTAACCGACGACCCGTACTGGATGCTGAAGGTTGAGACGAAGCTTGAGTTGCCATTTCGTCCATAGTTCTAAATCTTGCATCCCCGCGACGGGATCCGGCGAGGCGGCCATTCATCGTTCGGCGTAGCCGCGCCAGCGGTTAGCACCGTGTCGGGGCGGGCTCCCCCCGGAATCGTGCCGCGATGAACTCGTACGCATCCGGGAAACCCACCACCGCGGTGGTCATGTGCTCGGAGATGTCATAGGGCACGAACGTCAACCTCGCACCCGCAGCGCAGTACCGGTGCGCCACCTCCGCCACCGAATCGAACGGGGTGAGCCCATCGAGCGTGCCGTGCCACATATACACCGGCGCCGTGGGCACTCCCTCGAAATATCGGAGGCTGTTCTCCCGCAACACCTGCCGCGCCGCCGAACTCGCCATCAGACTGGTCGACGCCGCCAGCTGTCCGGCGTTGCGGAACGCGCCGTGGAACAGCAGGAACCGCCGGCACTCGTTGCTCATCCATTCCCGCAACCACAGACCGGTCTCGTTGAGCTGCGAGGACACCGGCAACCGGTCCGGGTACTCCCGCTCGAGGCCGATCGCCGCCGCGAAGGCGAGTCCGAAACCCGGGTGTGGGTTGAAGCCCAGCCCCTCCCCCATCTGCTCGAGATCCGCCGGCACGCCGCCCTGCACCACCGCCGCCAGCTTCAGCTCCGGCGCATAGGTCGGGGCGAGCGCCGCCGCCCACGCGCTGGCCATCCCCCCACCCGAGTAGCCCGCCAGGGCCACGGGACTGTTCGCCAGACCCAGTTCGGCTACCCGCTGCACCGCACGAACACTGTCCAGGGTGATCATGCCGCCGAGCTTGGCGGCACCGTACGCGCCGGTCGGGCCGAGGTGATCGGGCACCGAGACCGCCCACCCCCGCTGCAGGCCCAGCAACATTCCCGGCGATTCCTGCATCTCCAGGTTGAAGAGGGCGCGCGAGGGCGCGCACTTGGTTCCCAACGAGTTCACGATTGCCTGATACGACACCAACGGTGGATTCGCCACGCCCCGGGGCAGGAGCACCGTGGTGACCGCCAGAATCGGGTTGCCGGCCGAGTTGGTCGACCGGAACGCGATCTGCCAGCCGTCGGAGTTGGCGTACATCCAGGTGTCGATCCGCCGCGTCCGCACCACCTCGCCCGGCGCCTTGGCCCCGAGATCGGCGGGCGCGAGGTAGAACGGGTCCGGGTCGGGCCACGGATACAGCGGTTCCGCGTTCGCCGGCACCGGCACTGTAATCGCGAGGAAGAGGACACCGAGAACCGCCGCCACCAACCCCCTGAAAACTCGCCGCATCACGTCCTGCTCCCTCTGCGCCCTCTCGTCAGGACGCGGTGACTGTATCCGCGCGGGAACACGCTCCGTTACGGTGCGATCCTGGCAACATCATCCAAGCAGTGCCGTGGGCGGCGCGCGTGTGTGGGCGAATCAGTGGACAGTCTGCGTCGGCGAGGCTGTGGACCAGCTCGTCCCATGTCGGTGGTCTCGTAATGCGTTTTCCGCTTCCTGTTACTCGTCGGTAACAGCGTGGAACTGGCGAGTGTCGGGCGGCGCGGTGACAGATTGCTACCGGCACTCCCCCGTCTTCCTGAGATGCCCTAGCCCTACCTCGGCACCACGTGGTGTCAGCAGTATTCATGGGGTTTGACCTGCTGTTTTCGGGGAACTTCTGAAGTTCCTGAGTTTCGACAGTCGTGACGCGATGCGCCGACTGTTCACCCACCCGTTCGCTGCAGGAGTCGGAGACTTCCAGGATGAGGTGAGCATGATGAAGAAATCGCAGTGCGCACGGCCATCGCGTCGGCCGTCATCGCTTCCGCGCTGGTCTTCGCCGGCGGGGTACCGCCACGGCGGTGCCGGCACTGACGGCCACTGCAAACGGTGAGTCACGGTCACGGTGCCGGCAGGGGAAAGCTGGACTTGTTTCGGATTCGACTCGGCGTTCAATTTCAAGACTGGTGCCTTCGGGACAGGTGCCGGCAAGCTGAGCGGCTTCGCGAAGGGCAACGCGACCGTCTTCTGCTTCGGCAATCAGGCGCCGTTCTTCTTCACTGGGAGCGTGGCTGTGAAGTGACCCGACCGACGCAGCGGAGTTCTCAGCGGGATTCTCGTGTGCCGGGATCGATGGTGAGATCGGCGGTGTCGGCGAAGACCAGGCGTCCGTCGTCGAGGGCGACCGCCCACCGATGTACCGGCGCCCACTCGTGCCCACGTTCGGCGGTGTCCGTCAGGTGGGCGTAGTCCTCGACGATCGCGCCGGGTGCCGCTTCCTCGGCCTTCCTTTGGACCAGCACCCGGACACCCACGGTCAACGCAGGGTTCGCCGGTTGTGTCTCGCGCTTCTCGGGCATGCGTTTCGAACCTTCTGCTCGACGTTGTTCGCCGAGCATAGGCGTGACCCCTCCGGGGCCGCCGGGCGATCACGGTCCCCGCACCGTCAGGTCGGCGTCCCGGAAATAGGGCGGACACGCCAATATGGGTATGGATTGTGGGCGTATGCCCCGCCAATGACGGGTGTAATGACCGTTTCGGCACTACCAGTGGGGGTAACCAGGGTCAGGGCCAATGTCGTACATGGCGAGGAAACGAGGTTCATCGTGATCATTCTCGGACTGAGCTCGTGATCGGATTCGTGGCGGGCATCCCGATCCTTTGGACCATCGGCATCATCCTGCTGGTCATCGGGGTCATCCTCGCGCTGCTCGGGGCCACCGGCCGCGCCGTCGGCGGGCGCCGTCACTGGTTCTGAGGTTCGGACGACCCGGAATCACGCACTTCTACCGCACGAGCGGATGGTCGCCGGTGGTAGGACGGGTCCTCGCGCCGGGAACTGCGCTAGCGTGCGGGTTCGTACCGCGGTTGATCGCTGGTCATCGACTTTCCGGCCGCACGGTTCGAATCGAGGAACTCCGCCCTCGAGTCCGGCACCCAATCGGCAATCGCTTTCGAAGGTGGGCATGTGAGGCAGGTGGTGATCGTGCTCAGCCGGGCCTGCGCGTAGCCGACCCGGGTGAACACCACCGACGCTGCCTGGAGCAGCGCCGCACGGGTGAATTCCGCCCGTTTCGGCGCTCACGTCAGCAAGGGCGCGTTGTACGACCACTTCAGCTCCAAGGAAGAACTTGCGCGCGCGGTCATCGACGTCGGCAGTGCCCGCTTCGCGATCGCGTGCAGGCCCTTCCTCACCTCCGGCATTCCCGCGTTCGACGCGCTGATCGGCATCTCGTGCACCCTGCTCGATCCTGTCGTCAATGACGCCACGGTGCGGGCGACGTTCCGGCTGATCACCGACGTTCCCGACCGGCCGGGCGCCGGCACCACCCTGCTCACCACCTGGCTGTCCGACTACCGCGAACTCGCCCACCGGGCCATCGCCGAAGGCGACCTCAACCACGACGATCCCGACGCCGTTGCCCTTCTCCTGGTCGAGACTCTCGCCGGAGCCCGCTTGCTGGCCGCGGCCACCGGCCGCCTCGACGATCTGCCCGTCCGTCTGGCCGCGACCTGGGATCTTCTCCTGCCCGGCCTGGTCGACCCCACCAAACTCGATTACTTCCGTGAACTCGTGACACGACAGATGGCCCGGGTCGGTGACCGCGGCACGGCACCCCCACCGGCCTCTACACCGGGTGGTGTTGTCCGACACCCATCGAACACGGGCGAGACCGTCTCCGCGGACCCGAAGGGCGTGCGGCGCGCCGCCGCCAACCGCCCGTCGCGCAGCCCGCGGCCGATCTCCAGTGGCCACCGTGACGTCGGGTCGAATCGCAGGCGGCAGGAGCCCTGATCGTTGCCGGCCACCGCGTGTCTGGGTGCAATAGGGCTCGTGTTCCCGCCGCGGGTGAATACCACCGCTGCGCCGGCCGGGGGTTCGCTACAGTCACCCCGATGGATCAGCCCGTACACCGCCACCGACAGGACCGGGCGCAACAGCAGCACCGCGACGACGATCGCGACACCCTTCCCACGCCCGGCGAGTTGAGCGAGGAACTTCTCGCACGAGCGGTGGTCGACGCCCTGAAACAGGGCGCATCGTGGGCGCAGATCGGGGCCCACCTCGGGGTGCCCGATCCCTGCGCACGCCACGGTGGATGCTCCGATCTGCAGTGGCAGGACGCGATCGTCGAATACGAGAACGTCCGAGCGGCGCGCATCCACCCCACCGAGTCGACTGTTCCGCCGACCGGAGAGAGCTGACCGCAGAACACCCGCTCCGGAGAATCGGTGCGGCGGCACACCGGCCCGGCCTGCCAGATGCCGGTTTCCTCGTTGCACACCACGGGCCAAGGCTCAACAGGCGGTCGTCGAGCCGGGAGAGTTGCATCCAGGACCGTGCCCGGTGGGTGCCATCCCAACCGTGCTGGGTGTCAGGGTTGCGGGACCTCGATCTGGCTGGGGAGTTTGTCGCGCATCTTGTCCACTTCCTGCTCGATCCTCTCGACGGCGCTGTCGTTGTTGAGGACGGTGACCATACCGGCGGCGAACGCGATCGAGATGACGATCGCCAACGCGCTCAGCACCAGGCCGACGATCGCCACCCCCTTCCCGGTGATCCCCACCCGGCGGGCCGCCCGCAGGCCGAGGACACCGAGGATCAACCCGATGATGCCCAGGACCAGCCCGACCGGGGACAGGATCACGATCAGCACACACACGAACGCGGCCACCCCGAAGGCGAGCGCGAACGCCGCGGCCGCGCTCGTGCGCGCGGGCTTGGTCACCACCCGCTCCTCGACCGCGACGGGCCGGCCATCGCCCGCGGGCTCGACCCGGCGCGGGTCGTCCTCCCCGGCGCCGCCGGTCAGTGGACTGCGCATAGCTACCTCCGTGTTGTCGGGCACCCGCATTCGGCTCGGGCAGGACACCGCACTCATTCGGTGCTCGATGCCACTTCCGACGCTGCCCGGATCGTGCTTGTTCCAACCCAGAACCACTGGCCTTCAGACCGCTGATCCTCGAGGACTTTCCCGGCACTACGCCGATAGGAAAGGCTGGAGCGAGCGTGTGCCGTACCCGCAGATCCACGTGGGTCGTCGTGGCCTGCCCCGGTCCTGTCGGCACAGTCACCCACCCGGTCGCGAGTCGATCCTCGGCGGCTCATCGGTGGACCCGCTCACAAGGACTCGGGTTCGACTGTGAGGCAGCGGAATTGAACCGTGCGTACGACGTACCGCTTACCATCGACTGTCGTGGGAGTCGCGGCCGCAGCGCGACCGGCCGTCTCCAGTACCGACTCAGACGTGTGCCCTTTCAGTTGTTCGACGACACGGTGATGCCGGTGCTCTTCGACGATGGTCCCCGGTCCGGCGGGTGTACGAGTGGGTGCTGATCGTGTGCGACGAGGCCGCGGCGGTGCTGTTCGACGACGACTCCGCGGCCGCCCACGCACAGATGTTGCGCCGGCGCAGTGCCGCCGTGCGCTACGCCCTCGCCCGCAGGCAGCGACAGATCCTCCGCGATACGGACGCCGTCGTCCTCGAGCGGCACCGCGCTCGTTTCCGCGAGCGGAACCAGCACGCCCGGCGCACCGATTAGCCGCCTCTACCCCGGTCGAGGAGTCGAGCATTCACTGTCCTTTTCATGGGAACTGCAGATTCGCCCACTCCAGGGGCGGCGCCATGGCGGCGCCGGGGGCCCGATCTGCGGGACTTAGCGGGGTAGATGAACGACGAACAGTTGCCGAACGCCTGCAGGGTGCGCAACACCCCGTCCATTGTTGCGTTGCGCGACACAACCTAGTTTCCGAAGCAGCGCGTGCTCAACACGACTCCCGGGGAAGTCCCGGCAACAGCGGCGGGTAGGCGCATCGTCCGCGCGTCGACGCCCGCTCGCGTCACGCCGCCTCGAGAAGTTGGATGCGGCGCTCACCGGCGGGCAACATCTTCGCCATTCGCGAGCGAAGGCGCTCGGCCGCCGGCACCGAGACCGTTATCCCACGATGATCAGCAGTCCGACGGCGGCGACCGCGATCACGGAGGCGAGAACACAGATCGCCCACGCCCGTGTCGCAACCCGGTGCCAGTCCCGGTCATGGCGCACCACCCGGTCGGTGAGCACCCGAGCCGGCGAGGGTGAGGCCGCGGCTTCGGCTCGGTCCGGCACCCGCTCGCGAGAGCGGCGCGACACCACATCCGCGGTCACCGCCGCGGCGAACGACACCGCAACCACGCACAACGTGACCGTCAGGACCTCGACCATCCAGAACACATTCATACGAGCAACTCGAACTTCCTTGGTTCTCGGGCACCCCGCCGCAGTCGGCGATCGGCCGCCCCGTCGGTCCCCGCCCCGTGGGGTATCGCCACGGGGGCGCACTGTGTTGCGCGAAAAGTCCGCGAATTGTATTTCAATATTCTGATCAGTCGTCCAATTCATTTTGATCGACCGTCCAAATTGAATTGGGCTTGCGTTCAGTTTGCGGGGCAGAAATTATTTCGCATTTCGTGAAACGCCGGAGGCGCCCCCGGGCGATATAGGAGTAAGCGGGTTCGATGCCCGTAGACAACAACAAACAAAAGGAGTGAAAAGGTTCATGGGTTCTGCAGGTGTTGACTTTGCCGTCGCCTTCGAGGCGTTCCTCAAGTGGTTGAGTATCACGTTCGGAGGCGGCATCGGAATCAGCTGATCGACCGCATACGACCTGGAACGGCGGTGGCTCGACTCACCAGGTGGGAGTCGAGCCACCCTACTGAGCAGGACTCGCCGCCCGAGCGATGAGCGGCGTCCCGACGCCGCCCGCCACCGGTATGGGCGCAGTGCCACCGAAAGGGCGGTTTCGACTAATAGTTGTACGTCATTTAGCAAAGATGTTCACGTGACTCGCAATAGCACTCGTGGAATTCGACTAGGACGCCTCAGAGGAATTTAGGATGCTTCAGGGGGCGGGCGTCACCGAGTTCTAAGAATTCCGGTCGTGTGGTGGGTGGGGTGTTGTCGAGGGCGCGGATGGCGGCGCGTTCGACCAGCAGCGGGACGAAGTCCCGGATCCGGCATCCGTCGAATCGGTGGTGAGCGGCAGAGATCATGCCGTCGACCGTGGAGGGGTCGAGGTCGGGTACCGCTCGCACAGGCGGGTACGGACGGCGTCGATGTGCTGTCGTTCGGTGACGTCCATGACAACAATTGTTCTCCCCAGGCCCGGGGTCGGGCACCCTTCCACGCTCCCACCAGGTGAAACATCGGGTGCCGGGCAAACAGCCGCACCCGCGGCCTGCGGCCTGCGGATGACACCGCCCGACGATGCTGATCCCGATGTTGCCCAGGCAAAGATGTTTCTCGGTGTGCTACTCGCCGAAATGGCCGTCTCGAGCGGCCGCATCGGCATCGCCGAGGCGCACGGGCGGCGGACACCGTGGATCGCGGTGAGGGCAGAGGCGGCGGGCCGACGCCCAGACACTGCGCGCCCAGCTGTATGAGGTGCACAGTCCGGTGGATCGGCTGGCGTTCCGGTTCCCCGCCGCACTCGAGGCGGCGAGCAACTTCTTCTCGCGCGGTGAGCGGACCTGATCAGAATCGCGACGGCGTGCGTTGTGGATTGACGGGGCGGTCGAGGGCAATGGCGGCGACGGTGGGCTCCAACCCGATCTCAAGCCATTCGGCGGTGACGGTGATCGCCCGGACAGCCACAAGAGGGTCCGTGGGGATCCAGTACTGGGGTTCGGTGCGATACGTGCAGATTCCGGCGGCCGATGCGTGCACATCCGGGCGAGGACGGTAGGGGTCGGCGACGGCGAGGTGATCGATGATGCCGAGCCACACGTCGAGATACGACCACCGTGCGGACAGGTCCTGCGGGTCGGTCAACGGACGACTCTGGTGGCGGGCCCACCGGGCCGGGTCGGCGGCGGCGGTCAACGCCAGGTGCACGGCGAGGCCGGTGTCGTACGCGACGACTCGGGTCAGATGAAGCGTCAGCTGGTGACCGGTGGCCAGGAGACGCTGACCATGCACCTCGGTGCCGCCGTAGGCCGGTGCCGGGTTCTCGGGCCACCGGTGTGTGCGCATGATCCTCGATGGTGCCCGACACACCCTGCGGTGGCAATGCACACGCCCCGAAAGCTGCCGGCTCATGAAGGGCAATCAGGCTCGCGCGCACCGCCGGTGTGGCCGCATATCCATCCGCGGGTGTCCTGTTCAGGCGGCGACGGTTGGGGTACTCCCGGTCCGGATCGGGTTCACCGATCTTCGGGCGATGGGGAGTGTGGTGAGACGGTCATGACCTTGATGAGCGGTGCGGCTCGGGTGGCAACCGGGGCGGGTGAGGCCGCGACGGCCACCCTCGGCGCCATCGGCGGAGCCGCGGTCGGCGGCCTGATCGGCAGCATGAAGGGCGCGGCCACCGGAGCTGCGGAGGGGGCGCGGCGCGGCAGTCATTCGACCCCGGCGGCCGTGCTGACGATGGGTGCGGTCGCGGCGACCGGTGTGGTGCAGTGGCCGATCATGGCCGCGGTCGGCGGGACCGCGCTGGTCCTCGACCGGCTCCAACCCCGCACATCACCGCAGAACAAGCCCGGTACCAGCGCCACGACATCGGGTGCCGATGCGCCGGCCACCGGCACGGTGGGGGCGGCTTCGACAACCACACCACCGGCACCTACGCCGAAAACAGCACCGGTGCCGGCGGCCTCGAAGGCAGCGCCGAAGCGCCGGACCGCAGCGAAGTCCGGGGCGCAGCGCCGAACAGCACCGAAGAAGGCGTGAAGGATCGAATTCCACCCCTGACGCGTCCGGGCCGAGCCGAGCTGAAACGCGCGTGGGGAGTAGGGTGATCGGCCCCCTAGGGGTTCCGGGAGAGGGGGCCGGTCACGACTGGCTACCTCCCCAAGTTTAGTGCCCGGATGGTGTGGCAGGGCTGTTTGACTCCGCGAGAGTGACCTCCTTGGCGCCGAGGCTGCGCACCTGGTCGACGCTGTCCTCACCGGGCGGGGGTCGTTGTCGCCGCCCGGACCGAGACATTGATGCCGGCTGCTCGCCGAGTTTCATCGATGGTTACCGTGCGGTAGCAGGGGGTAGTCGGGGAAGCGGTGCACCTCTGCGCCGACCCGATGCCACCACACCAGGAGGGTTGAGAAAACCGTATGAGCACACTCGACACCACCACCTTGCTGACCCAGTTACGCACCGTCCTCGATCTGACCAACACCGAAATCCAGGTCGCCGACACCCGCATCGCCCAGGCCCGGACCGAGGCCGTGCGCCGAGAGTTGTCCGAGAACGCCGACAACGGGCGTGCCCGCGCGGAGGCCGTCGAGGCCGCCATCCGGGAACTCGGCGGCGTCCCCGAGCTGATCGGCCCCCTGCTCGGGCGGGCCGCGGCCGCGGTGAAGACCATGGTCGAGCAGGCCCAACCGTTCGACGAGGCCCTGCTCGGCGACCTGACCCTCGAACACCAGCTCCTCGACCGCGCCCGCTACATCAAGGCCCTCGCCACCACCGCCCAGCAGCCCGAGATCGTCGCACTGGCCAATCGGCTGATCACCGCGCACTCGGCGACGGTGGACTGGCTGACCACCGTCCTGGCCGAGGACGCTCTCGGCGGGCCTGCGGCGCTGCGCCGCACCCCACTGCAGGCCGCCACCGGTGTCGCGGTGAAACTGGTCAACGTGCCCGTCGCGTGGTCGGCCCGCGGGCTGGACCGGGCCCTCGACACCGTCCGCGCCACCCCACCCGCACTCGGTGAGCTCCTCGCCCGGGGTGCGCACGCCGGGGATGTCGCCGCCAAAACCCTGACCGCATCCCGCGACGCCGCCCTCGAGACCGCGGAGCAGGTCACCCGCCGCGAAGGCGCCGACACCGCCGCCGACGCACTGCACTCGGTCCGCACCGCCACCGGCGTCCTCGAACCCGAGGAACTGCCCATCGGCGACTACGACGACCTCAACGTCACCCAGGCGGTGGCCGCGGTCAAGGAACTCACCGAGCCGGCGGACGTGCGGGCGATCGTCGCGTACGAGGAAGCCCACAAGAACCGGCACGGTGTCGTCTCCGCCGCCCAGACCCGCCTCGCGGCGATCGCCCAGGAGGTCGCCGGCCTCAACTGACCGGACCCCGGTCGTCGCCAGGCGAAGTCCACCAGGAGAAGGGGAACATCCGCAGCGATCGAGGGGTCTGCGGGATGGTCGCCGGGAACAGCAGCACACCGACCGTTGCTGGGCCGGTGAGAGGGCCTTAGTCTGTCCGCGGGCTGCGACCGCCGAGGCCGGCGGTCGCGGCACGACCGTCTCCGGGTGTGCCGGCGCCGGGAGATCAACCGAACATGCCCCAGACAGGGGTTCGGCCGGGAATGCTCTCGCATTCTCGGCCGGATCTCTGCTTCTCGAGTATTTCACCGTTACCGATTACTCTCTCGATCCGCACACGCCAATGTACGCGCGCACGGCGGCCCACCGCAATGATCGGGCCGCGCTCCGTGGGCGTTCGAGGTGTGGGCGATCTCGGGCTCGGCGAGTGGCCGCCAGGCCGACCCACGGGTCCCTCGAAAGTCGACGCTCCGTGGTCGATGCGGAGTCGGCCGTGATCGTCCACTGTGGGAAAGCCGGCGAGCAAGCGCTGCACGCGGTGGTCCGTCGTCGACGACGATGGCCGGAGGGCCCGGATCCGGGCACCGATCGGCCCCGTAGGGTGGCCGAACAATGCCGAGCCGGGGAGTTCAGATGGGCCAGATCGGAAGTGCCGGAGAACGACACCTTCAAAACCGGTACGGCAACGGGCCGGACTTGGCAGACCCGAGTGGTGGTCACCCTCGACCCAATAGAGGATCCTTCACGCACCGCGTTCGAGCGGCATCCTGGGGAGGATGCCCCTGAGTTCGCGGTGATCGGTCGAGCATCCCCGAGGATCGGGCACACGCAACGGAGGTGACCCTCCCGGTGGCGTCTCCCTCGCCCGGGCGTGTGGAGTCGTCACCGTGTTCGGCAGTTGTGGCTGCTTATTGAGCCGGGGCCGGGGGTAGTGGTGGCTTGTGCATCATCACGGCGGCGACCGCTCGGGCCAGTTCCGGATCGGCCACCCCGCCGGTGCGGGCGACGAGTGTGGTGCGGGTGGTGGCCACCGGATCCTGATGCTGGTCGGTGATCAGGTTCTTGGTGACGATGATGTCGGTGCCACCCATCTGCCGGAACGACTCCAGACAGACGTCGCAGTCCAGCCGGTCCCCGACCCGCACCGGCCGATGCAGAATCAGTTGCTGATCGGTGTGCATCATCTGGCTCAGGTCGTAGCCGACCAGGACCCGCACGAACAGCTCCTCGATCGCGAGCGATCCGAGGATGCTGACGAACGTGACCGGTGCGATCAGCCCGTCGTATCCCAGCTCGTGGGCGGCGTCTTCGCGATCATGGGCGGGATGCGGATCCTGCACGGCCCGGGCGTATTCGCGGATCTTCTCCCGCCCGACCTCGTAGCCGGTGATCCGGTGATGGCGGCCGATCAGACCCTCCATCAACGCCGCGACCTCGATTGCCCCATTCACGGTGTCACCCACATCGGTTCACGGTAGCGGCGGATCTGCCCACCTGCCCGGTCGGCCATCAGGTGACCGGGCGGAACATTGTGACATCGATGCGCCCGGCGGAGCCGGTGAGGTACTCAAGGAACTGGCTCACGGAACCGGGCGGTGGGATCCTCATTCCTCCAGCGCAGTGCGAGAGTGACGGTCAACCGACCGCCGGCGGGTGCACCACCTCTGTGCAGCAACGCTTTCGCATGCATACCCGAGCTGGTGACTACCAGGAGCAATCCTCGACCGCCTTCGCGGCGATGATCTGGACCAGGTCGTCGAGTGCGGTGAGGGCAGCGTCGCTGTCCCGGTCGACGAGCCAGCGCAGCACCACACCGTCGATCACCGCCAGCGCGAAACGCGCCACCTGATCGACCGGGGTGCCCCAGGTGACACCGGCCCGGTGCGCACACAGGTTCAGGAACGCGACCGCCTCGATGTCCATGGTGCGGTACTGGCGGGCCGCGACCGCCCCCGCCGACTCGCTGCCGGCGCCGCGTTGCCGCAAGGATTGCGCGGTGATCTCGTAGGTCAGCAACTGCTGATCGGGGGTGGCCTCGATGATCGGCCACAGGCCGCGAATTCCGGCACCCAACAGTTCCCGAAGAGCGGGAACACCGCGCAGCGTAAGGGGTCCGACGAGCTGGCTGAACGCCATGCGCATCGCCTCACTGACGTCGAGGATCAGGCTCTGCCCCATCTCGGTGAGCAACTCCTCCTTGTCCTCGAAGTGGTAATGCACCACCCCGAGCGACACCCCGGCCGCCTCGGCCACCCCACGGACGGTCAGCGCGGCAACACCGTGTTGCGCGGTGATTGCCAGCGCCGCATCGAGGAGCTGTCCACGGCGCACGTCAGCGGGAAGCCTCTGCATCCACGGATCGTATGCGTTCGAGTCCTACGATGAGACGAACGCAGCGCCGTGCGTTTCACGGTGTCCGGTGCCGGCCCACGGCCCGGTCACCTGCGTTGAGCAACGTCGATTGATCTTTCGGTTCGTTCGGTTCGATGGCCCCTGACGGCCTAAGCGCAGTCAACCGGCTTGGCCCGCGACAGTTGTTTACCGCGGTAAACAAACCGTCCCCAAAGCCGGTTTTACGGTTTTGGCAGGTGATGTCCCGATGGGCGCGCGCGTCGCCTGGTGGGATTGGTTATCGTCGGAAGCCTGTAGAACCAAGGGGGTGCGACGAACAATGAATTCGACAGTCACCGACGTGTCCACGCTGCTGATGATCGACTCGGCGTCTGCGCGGGACCGGGACGACGCCTTCGCCGTCATCCCGCTCGGCGGCGGCCGAGGGTGGGCGGTGGAGGTTCACATCGCCGGTGTGGCCGACATGGTGGAATTGGGGTCGGTCGCCGACGAGCAGGCGTTTCTGCGGGCCGAGACCCGGTACCTGCGCAGCCGCACCATTCCGATGCTCGGCGACACGGCGGAGCAGGCCGCCACCCTTACTGCCGAATCCGGGCGAACCAGCCTGCGGGTCACCGGCACTATCACCACCGGCGGCCGGCTGGTCGACGTTGCCGTCGGCCGCGGGCAGATCCCGTCGGGACGGTGTGTGGCGGTCGATCACGCCGAGGTGCCCGCCGTCCTGACCGACCCGGCCCATCCGCTGCACCCCCAGCTGGCCGCCGCAAATTCGGCCGCGCAGGCCCTGCTGACCGCCCGGCGTGACGGAGGAGCCCTCGCGTTCTACGACCTCACCCGCGGCTGGGCGGCCAATGAGGACGGGGCCATCGTGGCGATCGCCGCCGAACTGCGGACCGTCGCCTACGTCATCGTGCAGGAGCTGATGATCGCCACCAACGAGGCCGTCGCGTTGTGGTGTGTGGAGCAGGGATTGCCGATCCTGTTCCGCAACCACCGACCCAACCCGGTCGCCGGCAGCACCGACGAACTGATGACCGAGATCGCCGCCGCAGCCGGGGACCCGGATTTGTTCGCGAAACTGCGGGGACGACTGCTGTCGACGCTTCGGGCCGCGACCTACGATCCGACGGTCCACGGCCATTACGGCCTGCGGTTGAGCGCCTATAGCCATGTCACATCCCCGCTGCGTCGGGTGGCGGACCTGATCAATCAGCGGATCATCTTCGCCCACCTCGACCACTCCCCCACCCCCTACACCGGCGAGCAGCTTGCCGCCCTCGGCGCCGATTTGAACCGGCGCACCCGCGCCGCCCGGGAGGCGAAGAAGAATCACTTCAAACACGCCGACCAACGCATCGTCGCCGAACAGGCGGCCACCGCCGATCTCACCGCCCTGGACAGTCGCCGGTTCCACAAGGTGCTCAAAGCCGAAGCCGCCGGAGCAGTTCGGGCGGAACTCGCCGCCGAGCTCGCCCGCCGTGTCGACGCCGACCTGATGACCGCCCCGGACGTCTCGGTCCTGATCGGCGCCGCCGACCCCAGCTGGCGTCCCATCCAACTCCGCGTCCTGGACACACTCGCCGATGCCCACCCGGAGATGGGGCCCAGCGTGGTGTCGGTGTGGCACCAAGCCCACCCCGACCAACCGCCCGCCGACCTCGAGACCCGGCGCAGCGGCGCCGACCACAACCCACTGTTCGCCGCCCGCGCCACCCACCGAGGCGTCCGCGGGCCGTGGGCCACCGCCACGGCGAAGAAACCGGCCGAACAGGCCGCCCTCTGGGCGGCAGTGCGCGCGCAGCTGACCGGCACCGACCACCCTGACACGGAACCGGACTGGCCCACCGAGCCCTCCCCGGAGCCCACGACTCCCCCACTGGTCTCTGAGGATCCCGGGCCCGCTCCGTCCGCGGAACCGCACTGTACGACCGCGCCGGTCGCCCTGAATCTGGACGGGGCAAAGAAGTCCAAGGCCCTGTCCAACCCCATCGCCTGGTTGATGAGTCTCGCCCAGAACAACAATCAGCGCCCACCCGTATGGGAGTTCCACGCCGACGGGCCCGCGCACGCACCCCGATTCACTGCCACCGTGCGCCTCGCCGGCCACGCCGCCACCGCCGACGCGACCACGAAAACCTTGGCGAAGACGGCATCGGCCACCGCGCTCGTGGAGGCGCTCTTCGTTCGGCAGTGACCACAAGGCCCCTTGCCGGTTTGTTTACCGCGGTAAACAAACCGTACCTTGAGTTGGTTTTGTTTACCGCGGTAAACAACGGGCCGCAACGGAATGGGCGGCCACTGTGCGCACGGCGAACCAGTCCAGGCGCGCGTCCAGCTCGCCGAGACTCACTCCGGAATCACACCGCGGCACAACTCAGCTCGTCGGCGCCCCGGCCTGCTCCTCGGCCAGGACCGGCGACGCATCCGACGAGCAGCGCCGCAGGAAGACCCCTCCCCTACGCGGGAAGAATCTTTCACCGATCGGCGGTCCGGTTCAGCGGTTGGGTTCGTCGTCATCGAGTTGCAGGAAGGCCGCCTGGACCCGCAGGAGATGCCCCCCGTGGGCTCTGCTCTTCGTATCGTTCCATCACCGCCGCCCACCGCCTCGCCGCGAACAGCTCCCGGGAGTGGGCGTCCTCGTCCATCCCGCAGTCCATTGCCAGCTCTGCGCCCGCCCGAAGCGCTTCGGCCTGCGACCGGTAGACCCACACATCGAGACGGCCGGATCCGCTGTAACCGCGGTGGGCCAGTGTCCACACTGCAGGGGCTTTCGTAATCTCGACGGTCCCGTCCGGGTGGTAGAGCGTCGAACAGACCACCCGTTTGACGAATTCGGCTACGCGGACCATCACCCGAGCCTAGATCCGCCATGCGCGGGGTGCCCCGGTTGATGCAACCGATGAGCTCGATCTCGTCCGAGGGTCCGGGAGAATCATCGTTTCGCGAGAACGTTGCGCCCGGCCTCTTGCAGAATTGGTTCACCGCCGTACCCAGCCCGACTCGCCTCGTCCATTGCACGAGACCACCGGGTACCACCCGGCCACCCGGTTTCCTGGCCGGGCAGGGTGCGCAATCGGAGCCTCCGCTGCGGTGCAACCCCGTCGCGTACAGCCGGTTTGGAACATGCGCAACGCGCGTGGTCGGGTAGCCATCCTCGGTATCGAAGGCAGGTGGGCATGCACGCATTCGCGGACGAGTCCCGTCGGGGTGACTATCTCGTCTACGCCGTGACGATTGCGCCCGCCAACCTGACGGCCACTCGCAAGTCCCTGAAAGCACTGCGGGCGCCGAAGGCATCGCGGATCCACATGTCCCATGACAGTCGACGAGCCACCGAGATCATTCGGGGCGTCGTCGCTCTCGATGTACAGGCACATCAGTACGTCGCACGGTTGCAAGGCCGGTCGGAAAGGCAGGTACGCGACGAAGCGTTGACCGCTCTCGTCTCCGACCTCGGCCAGATGGGGGTAACCCAGTTCTGACTCCAGTCCTGCGATCAGGATCGACAGGACCGGCGGCAGATCATCCGCGCAGCACTGGCCGCGTCGAGCGGACCCGGCTTCCCGTTCCGGCACGCCCCTACCAACGAGCCCCTGCTGTGGGTACCCGACGTCATCGCTTGGGCTTGGGGGAAGGGTGGACACCACCGCCAGATGGTGGCGAACATGGTGAACCTGCACGCTGTCCCATAGATACGCAAAACCCCGGCGACTCACCGTCCGGAGAGCTCCCGGGTCCACTTCCCGCGGACGCTATGCCGGGGCACCATCAACTATCGAGAGCAGCAGCCATCCCGTCAAGCTGCCCTGCCGCCCCCACACCGGAGTCGGCCCCCAACCCGCGGCGCAGTCGCCGACGTTTACCGCGGTAAACAAGACCAACCTGCAGTCTTTTTTGTTTACCGCGGTAAACAAAAGCCGAAACGAGACCTCGTACCCCGACCAACACTGCCCTGACAGTGCATCTGCTATCGCCTCGATGAATGTGATGCCGGCGGTAGTCAGCCCGACGCCCGCACAGTACATCTGATGCGGAGGCCCTGATCCGCGAGTACATGCCGGCTGACACCGGTGTTCACTGCGGCAGCAACTGCCGCGACCGAGTCACTTCACCGTTGAGCGTGTCTGCCGCACCGGAGCGATCCGCTGCCGTACCGTGCATACCCGTCCGAAGTAGCCCACACGAGGTGGGTGAAGCAAACGGAAAGGGTCTCATGACCATTCATGTCCTTCTCAATCAGAAGGGTGGCGTCGGAAAGAGCACCGTCGCCGTCAATCTCGCTGCTGTCACCGCGGACGTTCTCAATCAGGACGATGATCCCGACGCCACTTCCCCGGTGGCCGCGGTCTCCGTCGACCCGCAGGGCTCGGCGATCTGGTGGGCCGACCGCCTCGACAATCTGCCGTTTCACGTCGTCCAGGCCCACGACGACCTCACTGGGCTCCGTCAGCTGGGCCAGCTGCCCGGCATCCGCCACGTGTATGTCGACACCCCCGGCTGGATCGACCTCAATGCCGCCGACGACACCTCCGATCCCCTCGGCCGCGGCCCGGCTGCCGACGCTTTGCGGACGGTTCTCGAGGTTGCCGATCACGTCATCGTGCCGATGGAAACCGAACCGCTCTCCTTCGACCCGACCGCCCGCACGATCCGAAAGGTCCTCGAGCCCCGCGGAATTCCGTACACCGTGGTGATCAACAACTGGGATCCCCGCGACGGCAAATCCGACCTCGAGGAAACCAAGGAGTTCGTCCGCGCGAACAAATGGCCACTCGCCAAGACCGTCATCCGCCACTACAAACTGCATGCCCGGGCCAGCGCCGACGGCCTGGTGGTCACCGAATACCCGGCCAACCGGGTGGCGCTGCAGGCTCGCGAGGACTTCTACCGGTTGGCCCTGGAACTTCGGATCGACGGTGGTCGGTGATGGCACGCGGCACCCGCACCAACCTCGCCACCCTCGCCGGTGTGGTCGGCGACAACTCCCCGGTCGACCGGCCGGACAACGGTATCGCTGCGACGCCGGCCAGCGTGCCGCTGAGCGAGCTCGCACCGAACCCGCGCAACCCGCGTGACGATCTCGGCGACCTCGCGGACCTGGTCTCGATCACCGGAACCCAGCTTCAGCCCGCCCTGGTGGTCACCAGGGCGGCCTACTTGCGGCTGTACCCCGAAGACGAAAATGCGATCGGTCTCGCCCGTTGGATCGTGATCAATGGCTGCCGGCGCCTCGCCGCCGCAGCCAATTTCGGTCGTCCCTCACTCGACATCGTCGTCAAAGACGAAGTCGCCGCGGATCGGATAACACTGCTGGCAGCGGCGGTCATCGAGAACGTCGGCCGACGGGACTTCGACGTCATCGAAGAGGCCAAGGCCGTCGACCTGATGGTTGTCGAATGTAAGACCGTCGAGAAGGCCGCCCTTAAGCTCAACAAGTCCAAGGGATGGATTTCACAACGGCGGGCGCTGCTCAAACTGGCTCCCGAACTCCAAAAAGCCATTCGTACAGGTGAACTCGCCATCCGTACCGCTCGCTCCCTCGCGCAAGTTCCGCACGCGGAACAAGTCGACAAGTGGCACTCCGAGCGGCAGCGAGAAGATCAGGCAGACACGAGCGACCAGGACAGCACGCCAGCCGATCGAAAATCTGACCGTCCCGCGGTGACTGCCGCGAAGGTCACTCGAGCGTTTCGGCGCATGGAGGCCGATCCGGCGATCCTTGCCGACGCACTGCTCGAGTACCTCGACGAGGATGGCTTGCACTCACTGCTCGAGGTCCTCACCAGTCCCCGATCCTGATCGCCCTGTGCCGGTGTTGTTTACCGCGGTAAACAACACCGGCACTGTGCGTCCTCGATGAAGTAAGCACCTGCCGCTGACTGAGTGCAGTGGCGATCGGTGCCGCGCCACGTGGGAGAACCTAACGCTTCCGACGACGCCCGCATGTCTCGGCGGCTGCGCCCACGTGTCCCTTTTCTGCTGTAAGTAGTAGCTGTCGGTTGGGCGTCATTCGCTTCGTCCGCTGTTACCGGCGCCGCCTCAGAAGGCAAAACGGGCTCAGCGTCGTTCTGCGCTCACCAGGGTCAGCTTGGCCATGGGTTAATCGGACTCCACGAGTAGCCGTTCACGGTCGTACTGCTTGCAACGTGCAACGGCCGCATGCATTGCCTCATCAGAACCCCACACGTACGCGAAGAACTCACGGTCACTGCGCACGCGGTCATCGGCGCGGGGGGTCGATCGCCGACGCGTAGCGCATGAACGGCACACGAGCGTGCGTGTTGACCGTCTTCTTGCTCATGCCAAGAAGTTTCGCCACTTCCGATTGGGACAGTCCCCGAAGAAGGGCTTCCTTGACGAGCGCTTGGTCGACGTAGTTCTCGGCCAGAAACTGCAGATGTTTGACGAGTCGCTGGGCGTCGCGGCGTCTGATTACAAGGTCGCTACTGTCGGAGCTGGTCACACGAGCCAGTATGCCGGTATCGGCTAAGTACCGCGTTACTCGGATAGGCGGGATTGGACTCCTGACGCCTGAGAGCCTTTCTGGGCCGTTGAGGGTCCGTTTTGGGCCATCCCTATACCGGCCAGACCAAGCTGTTCAGCGCGACCGCCGACCACTGCTCGGCCTTTGGTTACGGCACGCTGTTGCAGGTCACTCGGAAGTTTGTGAAATCGCCGTTGGCAAAGGTGTAGTGAAACAGGGATCGTTCGGTCAGCTGAGTGCCGTCGGAGAACGACCATTTGATCAGTAGCTGACTAGAGTTGGATTCGGCTGGGCCGCTGGTGAGCCCCCCACCGCCGGCTCCGGTGGCGGTAACGGTGGGCAAACCCGGATCGACGGGAGTCCCTGTCACCAGCACCGTGTACCGGAAGTTGAGGCGCTGAACGCCTGCACTCGTGTCGACAGTGCGCTCCGAGAAGTTGAAAGTCTCGGTGAGGTTGTAGAGCGGCCCATCCGAGCAGTACGAGGCGGGTCCGACACGGTCGGAGGTATCAGTGAAGGTGTCTTCGGTGACCGCCGCCGGCTCTGCCTGTGCAGGTAGGGCAGCTGCGGCGCTGGGCAGGAGAATCAGGGCTGCCATGGGGAGCGAACGAGCAAGGATGCGAAGAGAACTGCGGATACCAAGATCAGACTTCATGGTGCCTCCTCTGGGCGCAAGAGAATCCGCGACGATCTTCCCACTGCATCGGACTATTTGGGGCCGGAATCTTCCTCCGGTAAGGGAGAATTCACGGAATGAAGGGTTCTCCTAGCGCCTACGGCGAAGAGCTGATCGCAACCATGACTTCAGCAGGCAACTCGCAGAGGTACTCGCGCTGATAGAGCCGGGGGTGAGCAGTGTCCAACGGTCCCCGCCATCGGCTCCTGAGGCTGTTACCGAACCTGCCGAAGAGGCGAAACGGGCTGAGTTCCGTTCTGCGGTCATCAGGGTCCGTTTTGGCCTTGGACATACCGGTACACCGGAGAACGGCGCTCCACGGCGAAACCGCGGCTGGTGAATCTGCTTCGATCCGTTCGCTATAGATGTCCGATTGAAGAATCCGGTAAGACGCGCTGGAAAGCGAACGCGTGAGATGTCGGCCCGTGCGGCGATATGACGAGCTTGAAATCGGCTATGCACTGTGTTCGACCGCCCCGACAAGATCTCGCCGGCCAAGTTCCATGGCTCGGCATGTTCGGCTTGGCTGGCTACACCGGACGCACCGAAAACGGCCGGCACTCGCTCACGCGCTCGAGGTCTGCCGCGGCGGCCACGAGTTCGTGATCACCAAACCCGACCACCTCGGTAGATCCGTAGATTCGTAGATCCGTAGAGGCGAAGTGGTGACGGCAGATTGCACGCGCGACAAGTCCTGCGTCCCGGCCCGCCCCCGGTCGTGCAAACAACCTTGGTGGATTGCAGGACCAAGCCTCCCTCACCGGAGGCGCTACCAAGATCCGCTGCAGGACCTTGCCGTCGCGGTTGCACCCAGCCCGCAAGTCCGTAGATCCGTGAATCCGTAGATGCGGAGCAGTACGAGCGCCATGCATCGCCGCGACCTCCGGCATGCAACATCGCTGCACATTCCGCAATCCCGCGTATCCGTAACTACGGAACGCGCGCTGTCCGTAGTTCCGCAAGTTCCATAGATCCGTAGATCCGTAGATCCGCACATGCGGGAGTGCAGGTGAACTGCACAGCTCCGGCTGCGGCGGCCGCAATCGCGCGCGGTGGGGGCGTGGCGGGCCCGCAAGGATCGTGCAAGCTCCTGGATCACGTTGCAGCGACGGTTCAAGGGGGCGCTGCTGCATAGATTTGATCCGCAAATACGGATTTACGGAAAAACGGAAACCCGTTTTTCCGCGTGTCAGTTCATCAGTAGATGCTGAGATCCGCGTACGCTGACCTCCGTAGATCCGGCCATTTCGCATCTTGCAGTTCGTGCGGCTCGGCTTGCATGCCCGCGAGATTCGGGATCTACCAGAGCAAATCCGTGCGGACAGACGGAAATACGGAAATACGCAGGAGCGGACATGCGGAAGCAGGAGACATGCTTGTCATCACAACACTGAACCTCAAGGGCGGTTCCTCGAAAACCACGTCAGCCGCTTTCATCGCCCACGCACTCCATGATTCGGGGCTCAAGGTCCTCGCCGTCGACGCAGACGGAGAGAACGAGTCCCTCCTGCAGTGGGGGAGTCTCGGTGAATGGCCGTTCCCGACCATCGGCATGGCCGTCCCGAACTTGCACAGGCAGCTTCCGGGTATCGCGAACGGAAAGTACGACGCGGTAGTCATCGACACGCCGCCGATGAAGGAACAGCGAAGCATCGTGCTCTCGGCTGCACGACTTGCAACGCACGTGGTTTGCCCGATGGCCCCGACGCCGATGGAGTACAACCGTCTGCCCGCGGTGCGACAATTGCTTGTGGACGTCGCCGAACTTCGGGATGGGGACGCCCCTGCCTTTGCAGTCCTGTTCACCCGCACTATCTCGAATGCGGCCTCGACAGAGGTGTATCGAGAAATGGTCGCCGAAGACGGTGACTACGTACTCAAGCCAACCGTTGGTCGTCTCGAGCGCTACGCCCAGGCCTTCGGGATGCCGATCGAGAATGCTCTCAACTCAGCATACGGGGATGCGGTGATCGAGCTCCTCGACCTCGACGTGCAGAAGGAGATCGCATGACATCCGCAGCAGATAGAATCCGCGCCGGTGCTGCGCGCGCGCGAGTGCATCCGGTGGAGCAACCCCAACCGGGGGAGGAGCAAGAGTCGGCAGCAACTGCTCCGGCCAAGGTGCAAGACGAAACGCACCGCAATCCTGCCGTTCGTGCGGTCCCTGTAATCGCTCCCCGTCAGAAGGACATCCGTAAGAACGTTGATCTCTCGCCCGATCAGAATGACCGGTTGGGGGACTGGCAGCGCGCCGCAGCAAGAGAACTCGGCGTGGCCCGAGTGACGGCCCAGGACGTGCTTGTTGCACTCGTGGAAAGACTCCTTGCAGATCCCGACCTGAGCGAGCAAGTCAAGAAAGACCTGCACAACACCCGTTTCTAGCTGCAATTCCGTAAATCCGCAAACGCGAGAATCCGTAAACGCTGATATGAGGAAGTCCCGCCGGCGCGCACCGACGGGACCCCTTCGACCGGGCACACCCCTAGGAAGGACAACCCGATCATGATCGACGATAGCTTGCAGGCGGCTCGCCGCCGGCTCAACTCGAAGTCAGCCGCATTGCTTGCAATCACTGCAATGACGTTGGCCCTTGCAGCCCTTGTCTTCACACTCTCGTTCGATGCCCAACGGCAGCTCATCCTCGAGATCGGTGTCAAACCCGAATACGCATGGATGGCGCCGGTCGCACTCGACATCACGACTACTGCCGCACTACTCGGACTGACCGTCCTTGCCGACGACGAGGAGTACCACTCGGCCCGTGTCTACTGCAGAGCGTTCGCGGTTGCCACAGTGCTACTGAGCGTTGCAGGCAATGGATACCATGCCTTCGGGCTCGCCAATGTCCGGCTTGACCAGGCCGCTGCAGGAATCGACGTCGGATACGACCCGCAGCCCGCGAAGGTTGCCGCCTTCATCGCGACGATCGCGCCTCTTCTGTTCTTGGCGCTGATGCACCTCTTCACGCTCATGTTGCGTGCAATCGTGAACGAGCGTGCACGCTACCTCCGCGTTGTCTCCGAACACTTGCAGCGCGAGAAGGAAAGTGCAGAACGAAGCGCACCCGTTGGCGATCGGTCCCATGCTCCGACCGTCCCGCTCCCTGGCAGCGGTGACGAATTGGCCGCACCAATTCCAGATCTACAGGCAACGATTACACCCACGACCCATTCCTTCGATCCTGACGAGGAGACTGGTGCCGCGGATGCGTCGGATCACAATGTGCTGGGCGCAGTCGTTTCACCCGGACTGGAAGCGGTGCACGACCTCCACTTCTCTGCGCCAACCACACGCAACGGATACGAGCAAACGGAATCGGGTTTGCAGGCCTTCCTTGCGGGTTGCAACCTCCGTCCGCAAGAGAAGGAAGTCGCTGCACTGCTCATCGAGCAGCCCACTCTCACCTACGCGCAGGTTGCAGACATGCTTCCGGACGAGCCAGTCGAGTCCACCGTCTGCCGTCGCTGGCACCGCTTCAAGAACGCCGCCATCGACGAAGGCTTCGACATTCCTCCACTCCCTCGTTTGCCCCTGAACCCTTCGAAGGCGGAGGCAGAAGCATTCTCGGACAACCACGAACTCATCCCGGTATAGAGATCACGTGAGCAGAAGGAGTAGGAGACGATGGGGAGATTGAGCGATCGCTCTGATACCGAACGGGCTACGGCGCCCTCAGTCCGCGACATTCGGACGATGGAAGATGCGGTGAGCATTCTCGATGCGGTGTCAGTCATACTCGCGGAATCGGATTCGAGTGATCGCCCTGCAATGGTAAAGAACCACGCTGATCGCTTGCATTCATTCGTCCTGTCGAACCCCGCAGCGTCCGGCACTGAGTTCCGGTCAATTGCGTGCGACGAATGGGTGTCCGAGCTGCGCAACGGCCTTAGCGATCAGTAGGTGGTCCCGTAGTCGAGGCACCTCATCTCGATTCGTTGGGGCCGCTTCTCAATCGGCCCCTCCGGCTTTCAGGCTGAAAGTTCATCCTCCGCCAACCCCGCATCTGGTGCCGAGACTTTGCTCGCGCACGGTGCGCGAGCTTCAGGTTCTCACAGGACCGTCATCTTGATGTCGTAGCCCGGCGCACAGATCGGGTCCACAGTGACATTGCGCTAACGCGCCCCGATGTCATGACAGTGCAATCCCACCCCTCCACTTCCGTATATCCGTATATCCGCATCTACGGATATACGCCCAGCATCGTGGTGCTCGTCATGTCGAGGGCCCGCCTCCACCCTTCGGACGTCCCACCACCTTGGATAGAGGGTCGCCTCTCTCTACCGAACACTCACCCACAACGATGCCAGACCAGGGCCTACCGCAACCCGCGGCCCCTTTCCGGTCTATTCGGTTCCCACCCCTCATGCGGCCGACCGACCGGCTGAATTGATCTGAGCCACGATGATGGCCCGGGCAGTGGAGTAATCGGCTCGTCCGTTCGATCTGGTGGGGAACCTGCCGTAGCGGACCCTCGCCGGCGCCGAAATTGGTAGTGCAAACGCCCCGGTCAAGTTCGTTCGGCGTGTCCCGCGCTTCTTACCCCGCGTAGTCCGCCACTTTTGCTCTTCGTTCCACCAGGTAAACAGCTCTCGGTCCACCAGATGTCGTGACGCACGCCGTGCATTGATACCCGTCACCCCACGGGTCTTTGCGGCGGACTCAAACACCCGGAGCAACTGCTCGCCCGTGGCCGCCGAGATGAGCAGTCCCGCCAAGTGAAGGCGGCTGAGAGCTCTTTCAATGAACTCGGTGGTGTAACCGGTCTTGCCTGACAAGTCGTTCGGTCTCTGCACCCCTGACCGGTAGAACCAGTGAACCCGTGCGGTCGCCGCACCCAACCCACCGCACATCGACGAGTTCCATAGATCATGGGTGTGGTGAGTCAGAAGGGAAAGCCCGGTTCCAGAGGCGGGGGCGGGTTCCCCTTGTGTTGCATTAGAGGTGTCTATACCCACATCTGAGGGCAAGTTGAGGGTCCACCTCGCAGCTCGCGTCCCGGCGCTGGGAGTGGTCAACGTGATCCAGCCTTCCCCTGCCAACACACGCAGCCTTCTCGACACCGTGGAGGCGTCCAGGGCGCACGCCTGCGCCAGACGTCGGCAGTCGATGTCGAGAACCCGAGTCCGGGCACTGCGCGCCAAGCTGGTCAGCGCGTACAGGATCCGCTCGTCACTAGCCCCGCCGCGCCGGCCCCAGCGCGCCGTTGTCGCGGCGAGGGCATATTCCACGCCGTCGAGTTCGTCGTCGATCGTCTCACGTGGAGCTTGGCCGGGGTCAGCGGGAAAGGTAGCGGCCCGGGTAAGGGCACGGGACCATTGGCGTTCTGTGTCGCCGCGGCCGCGGGCCGCGTCCTCACGAAGCCGAATCAGCCCCGGGGCTGCGGCAACCGCGGCCCGGGCGTCGTCCAGTGAGTGCCCAGCCCGCGCCATGGACAGGAAGATCGTGTGGGCCAGGGCGCTGCGGTCGGTGCCCGGTGCCGGTTCGGCACCTAGTAAGGCTGCGGTTCGGTGGGGAAGGGGCCGGCGGGGGCGGTCGAGCCGGGGACCCGCGGCGTCCTCCACGATCCGCAGTGCGAGCGAGCTACGGGCGAGGGCGGATGGAGACGGTTCGCTGTGGGGATGGCGCGCGAGTAGCCAGGTAACGACTTCGGGTGTCGTTCCGCGGCCGACTTCATCGAGCGCCGCCGAGAGGGCCTTGCCTTGCAGATGTGGGGTCGAGCGGCCTCCTGCCCGGTGTGGCGCTCCCGGCGGGCGCACCGCGCCTGTCGCCGGATTTGTCAGGGCCGAGGTGTCGAGACTGGGGTAGTGCTGAGCGAGGGCATGCGCCAGTCGCCGAACGTTGTCCGGGTCAGCGCCGGTTTCGGCAAGCCGGACCCATACGTGTTGCCCGCCGGTGGGTCCGGAGTGAGTTCGCAGATGCGCCACTCCCAGCTCGGTCAGCTGAGAGGCGAGACGTTCCGAATCCTCGAGCGCGATGCCGCGTCCATGGCGGCCGCTGTCGAAGTCGAATCCGAGCAGGCGAAACCGCCGGTCGGAGTCTGCGAGGTAGACCGCCCACGGAAACTCCGGCAGCTGCGCTGGGATGGAGACAGTGGCACTGTAGTTGTGTTGTCGATCTGGATCGATGCGGACTCGTCGGCGCGGCGACCACAGTCGAGTACACGTGCTGTAGAGCCGTTGTGTGTTATCGGGGTCACCACGTGACGGGGTGACACACGCATGGGTTTCTAGACCTGCATCAGGGCGTGAGATACCCTGAGACCAGACCGGCAAAGTCTGTCCCTTCGGGGAGATGCAGTACCACTGAGATTCGAGCTGGTAACTCGAATCTCACCAACCTCGAAAACCCTCGGCCTACCCGCCGGGGGTTTTTGGTTTCTCAGCTGGTCAGCGGCACCACGGATAAGTATGTGGCGGCTCGCGAGTCATCCTTTGGTGTCGGAGTCTCGCTTTCGCGTCCTATGCGGAGAGTGGCAACACCCCCTGGTCCAGTTCGCGCACTAGCTCGGGATGCCCGGTATGCAGGGACAACAAGTCAGAGACGTACTGGCTAACTGAGCTTGCCCCAGCCTTCTCGGCCAGTTTTTCGAGATCGCTGTACACGGCAGTCGGAACACGGCCCAAACGGCCACGATCGCCTTTGCTTGGCATAGCCATCCGAATCTCCTTGCCTTGAAGCTTCTCTACGGCGTCCATCCTGGTCCAGATTGGACCGCCAAGGCGCTCCGACACGCTGGGTAAATCCAGATATTGTTGCCGTCATATCCGAGCAAGTCGTTCCGTTCCTCTACCTATGTTAGCGGTACATGAGCGATATGGCACTTATCTATATCTGGGAGACTCGATTTGCGACACGTTCTCGTGGACAGCGACTGCGGTGTGGACGACGCACTGGCGTTGGCCTTTCTCGCCGGCTCGACAGACATCGAGCTAGTAGGTGTCACGTCGACCTGGGGAAATTGCACGGCAGAAGAAGCGGCAGCGAATGCCCGATACGTGCTCGATGCGGTGGACGCAAACCACATACCGGTGACCAGCGGGTCTCATCCACACACTTCATGGCGGCGCGGCGACGCTCACGGGCCGGACGGCCTCGGTGGGACCGAAGCGCCTCGGCCGCGGTGGGCCGGTCCCACGAATGCAGTAGAAATGATCGTCCGGTTCGCTCGTGACCTTGGGGGTGAAGGTGAATTGCTATGTATCGGGCCCTTGACGAACTTGGCAGCAGCTCTCACGCGTGAGCCACGGTTACCCGAGATGCTCAAACGCGTAGTGATCATGGGTGGTCACGGTGCGAGCAATAGTGAATGGTTGCGGCAGGTCGGAGATACCAATACTCGACATGATCCGGTTGCCTCCCAGCATGTCGCGTCCTCGGAACTGCATGCACTCTGGATAGGAATCGATGTCACTCGCACCGTGCTGCTCGCAAACGGGGACTTCGGCGGTGGTGCGTCCGGAAGAATTCTTCGCCGAGTCCATCAGGACTACGGGGTCAGCCGAGGAGCGGCCTACGGGTACGACCCTCAGGAGTGCTGGCGGGTTCCGGCACACGATGGCGTCACTGCCGCGTGCTTGGTGGACGCGGCGGCAGCTGGCCTTGTGACGGAGTCCGGCCGGCTGAGCGTGGTCGACGGATCTGATTCCGGACCTGTACTGAAGGTTGTAGGACCGGGTCCTCACCAGATCGCGACAGGAATTGATGGAGAAGCAGTCCGCACGATGTTGCGGCGGGGGACTCAATGATCGGGCTGAGACGGTATCTCACTCGATTGAAGGCGCGGCGCATTGTGGCGCAGGCCCTCAGCCACCACGCAGTGACCGTCGAGGACCTGCGCCAATTCTGCTCCGACCGCACCGGCAGGCGCGTTTTGCTCGTCCCCTTCCCGGTCTCCGGTCTGGAGGATCGTCCTTCCGGCTTCCTCTTGCGAGCCCGAAACAACACCGATTACGTGTTTTACGATCACAGAGCAGGATCGTGGCGGGCCACACTGATCATCTGCCACGAACTAGCACATATTCTTCTGGACCACAGCTGCGGAATGACCGAAGTACTGGACGACCAAATGCTGACCGCTTGGTTCCCGTCACTGTCTCCGGAACTTCTCAAGGACGCACTCAAACGAACCGAATACGACACCATCGCCGAGTACGGAGCCGAGTACTTGGCTACCAAACTGCTGATTCTGACCCTACTCGATGATCTGGACTTCAAAGCGTTGCGTAGCTCTTTACAGATCGTGTGTGCCAACAACATGATTCAGGCCTACGCGAGCCGATGAGAAACCACCTGCCACTCGCTCTCGATCTGGGCATACTCATCTTTGCCTGGATCGTTGTGATCTCCCGCTTCTGCCTGGTCCGCAGCCGACATGCACGGATCGTCACCGTGCTCATCCTGTGCTTCACCGCGGTAGACACCCTCAAGGCTGGCCCCATCAACGACGCGCTCACCTTCTACCTCGATGCCCGCACGGTCCGGTTGGCTGCACACGTCCTGTGCGTAGTAGCAGCCGCGGTTGCAGCTTGGGCAGCCGCAAGTGCAGCGAAACGTCTACGACCTGGCCGCCTCATGTCCGGGGTAGTCGCTGCATCAGCTGGCCTGATCGCTCTCGATGGTCTGGCTGGTCAACGTGACCATGTCATTGAAGCGGTGCATCCGCAGGGCATCGCGGTCGCTTATTTCACAATCTATGCAGGCTCGATCGTCGTGTTCGAAGCGTATGCCGCGACAGTTCTCGCCGCCGCGATCCGAACCGATAGGCCGAACCGCGGGCTGCTCGCGCCTTCGGCTACGGTCGTTGCCCTCTTCCTGGCCACAGGTCTCAATGCGTTCACGTTGTTGTGGTATGCAATTCGTGCCGCCGCTGGCGAGATTGGACCGGTAGAGCAATTCCAGCGGAACTCAAACGGAAACCTCTTCGCGTATTTCACGTTGGTTGTGGCGTTGGTCGGTGCAGCAGCGGTGATTCGACGAACGAGTGGTGAAAGTGCCGTCAACCGTTCATCCGTCAACGTCACCGAACTTCAAGTTCTGTGGGGAGACCTGACCGATGCCGCGCCGCACGTGAAGCTCGATATGAAGGACCTCGACCCAGACGCGCGCACAGTTCGAATGATCACGGAGTGCATTGACACCCTTTATGACCTCGGACTAGACCCAGCGACAGTCACCATTACAGATCTACACTCCAGCCCTAGCGCGCCGAGCCTGAAGACCCTCACTGATTCCCGCGTCACCGCAACTGATGTCATCAATCTTGCGCGACGCTGGGAGTCCCAATCTCTTCGAGACTGACTAGCAGGGCTTTACGCTGACTCGCGTCAGCAGACCCGCGCAACATCACGCACTCGGGCCCCGCAGCGACCAGCACCTTCAACAGCCGGAGTTCGGTGTAGGCGTCATTCTCGCCAGGAGTTCCGAAGTACGTGGCGTGAGCGGTGCTTCTGTCGTTGAAGACGCCACTGATCTCAACGAAACGTTGCTGCTGGTCCGCTGTGAGCTCGCCAGCCAAGAGAGCCTGCTCGCTGCAACCGAGCGTCGCCGCAACTTCACCACTACTCAGCGCCGTGACGCTGAGAAGCAACTCAACTTTTTGGTGGTCGGTGACTTCCTCAGACATCTGCATCATCATCCTTTGTCAGGTCGTGGGCCAGAGAACGTCGTCGTATATTGGCCTTCGTTCGGGCCGGGGTGATGTCGTCCGGAGGGACGGACCAAAATTCTTCAAGCGCTTGCGCAACCCATGTCGGGCTCATGTGCCCTTGTTCTCCTCGGTCTCGGAGCATGGCCGATGCGACTCTGCCTATGTGCGGTGAGATCAAAGTCCGTAAACGGTCGACAGCAGCAGACAGCTCTGGCTCGTCAATATCGTTGGCAAGCCGACGAAGCTCAGCGCTCACCTCGACAAGTTCGCCCAATGCTGAGTAAGTAATCGAGACTTCACCAGCTGGGGCACCGACCTCATCGGAGCCCAAGGGTGTTGGTTCACCGCCCTCATACGCGGTCGCAGCACTTCCCTCAGCCCACCGCAGCACGTGGTCGAGCTTCTTGAACGTCGCGACACGCAGTGGCGGTGACTCCCCGCTTTCAATCCGCACCATCGTCGGCTCAGAGGGGCCGCCCTGGGTAGCTACCGCGGCGAGACTCAGCCCCAACTGACGTCGACGCAGATTGACCACATCGGCGAACTGCTGCATGTCGGGCATGAAGGCAGCGTACTGAAAGCGCGCAGGGCTTCTTCGAACCGCAAGCTCACGACACGTCACAAACACCCATGCTATATAAGCGTTGCGCAAACACAGAAGTGTTCTGTACCTTCATACCGCTAATGTATGTACTCTACGTAAGTGTCGCCAGCGCTTGAAGCAAGTGGCGGACCTGTCTTGCCTCGACATAGTTCCTGCGACCTACCGGCGCAAACCAGCGGCGCTCCGTCTTTCCAACTTCAGGGGACCACGACGTATCGAGAGGAGAACGACTGATGGCAGATCACAGAAGGGCCCGGTGTCGAGTGATAGCGGGGGCCGCGATGGTGCCCGCTACGGCGATGGTGCTGATGGCGGGTGGAGGTGTTGCTGCTGCCGCGCCGGGATCGTCGCCGGCTGCGTCGACATCGGATTCCGGTCAGGCGGGTGTCACTGACCCCGACTCTGGGCAGGCCGGGGTCACGGATACTCCTGAGCCCACAGTTTCTGATGATTCCGGTCAGGCGGGTGTTACCACTCCGTCTGCCCCGGAACCAGCACCGGTGCCAGCCCCTTCGGAGCCGGAACCGTCGGCACCGGTGTACACGGAGCCGACTCCGAGCGAGCAGACGTACTGGATCGAACCCACTCCGGAGATTCGGAATGCTCCGCGTCGGCAGGTGCCGGTGTACGAGGAACCGGCCCCTTCGGTGCGGGTCGAGGAGCTGCACGCGCCGGTACCGGTCGAGCCGGTCGCACCGATCATTGCGCCGGCGGACAAGTTGCGGGCCGGCGATTTCATCCTCGACAACCCGGGGATGAGCAAACCGGTCCTCGACAGGACCAACAACACCCTCGCGGCCGCCGAGGCCGGGGTCGGAACCGTTTACCGCTCCGTTGGTATCGAGGCGAGCAGGTCTGATCGAGTGGCCGGCGCAACCATCGCCGGTGTCGTCGGCGGCGGCCTGGTCGGAGCCACGGCGGCGGGTGTCCCCGCTGCGCTGATCGGAGGCACGTTAGGTGGCGGAGCGGGTGCGGGTATCGGCGCCACGGTGGGGGCCGGAATGGGTGCGGTCACCGTCCCCGTCATCGGTGCCGTACCCGGCATCGCCGCAGGCGCGGCGGTTGGCGCCGCTACCGGCGCAGCGGCGGGAGCGGCAGCGGTGGGCATCCCGTTCGCGATCGGGGGTGCGATCGTCGGCGGCGCGCTGGGTGGTGCGGCAGGAACCGCATTCGGTGCCGGTGACACCCGGCCGGATCCGATCGAACTGGACCTGCCTGCGCTGCCGTCCGAGGGAACGGGACCGGCTCCGGAAGCGACCGCACCGGAACCTGCACCTGCACCGTTCGACACTGCCGCGGTTACCGCGGGTACTGCTGCGGTGGTCGAGCAGGTCGAGTCCATGCCGGGTGGTTCCGCCGCGATTGAGTCCGTCCGGGCGGCAGCTGATCAGGCACCCGCCATGGTTGAGCACACCAATGTTGTGGCGGCCGAGCAGATGTCGGCCGTTCGCACGGCGGCGCTTGCGGGTCCGGGTGGTTCCGATGCGGTGGCCGCGGTCGATGCTGCGGTCGCTCATGCTGCCCCGATGGTCGAGCAGGCGGTGGCCCCGATCGCGACTCAGGTCGGTGACGTCCTCGCGGCGGCACACGCGGGTCTGACCCCCGCCGCAACCACAAGCTAGGAGGCCTGGTGCCGATGACTGCCATACGAGTTCCGCACTCGGGTTCACGGCCCCCGGCCGGGGCCCCGATTCCGGGCCAGGAAGCACCGATGGGCGACCACGAACCCGGAGAGGGGCACTTCGATGAGGCCCCGATGGTGGAGTTCGAGGGGGGACTGTACGAGACGGGGCCGATGTGGGTTCCGCCGTCCTGGCCGCAGCGTCCCCCGCCGGAGCCGAAGGCGAAGATCGAACGCAAGTCCGCTCGGGCGGTCGCCGAGGCTCGTTCGGGGGCGACTCTGCCGCGATCAGTTCGGGTGGGCGCGTTCAGCTTGGTGGCGTTGGCAGTTATCGGCGTCGGCGTGGCAACGATGACCGGGCGCGAGGAGCCGTCCACTTCGTCCCCGTCGTCGACGGCGATCGCTGCGCAGGCGAACCCGACCGGTTCGTGTGAGGCGAAATCCGACGGGCCCGTGATTCAGGGCGACGGGGCGGGCGGCACGGATTCGGGGTCCGCTGCGATTTTCGGGTTCCAGCACGCGTATTACGTGGCCCGGTCCGGGGCTGCCGCGCGGGCGTTCGTCGCTCCGGAGGTTCCGGATTTCGCGGCAGACAGCCTCCAGGCCGGAATCGACAAAAAGGTTCCTGTCGGCACGACCCATTGCGTGACGGTCGTCGCGGTGGGTGATGGCCGCTTCGCGGTGACCGTGACGGAACTTCAGCCCGCGGGGGTGCGGAAGGTCCACAACCAGTTCGTCACCACACGCACCGACGAGACGGGGCACGTGTGGATCACAGGGATATCCAAGGCATGAAAGGGGACAGCGTGAGGACAAAAGTCGCAGGTCGCCGCATGAACGGCGGCCGCTGCGGGCGGGCCGCTGGGATCGGTTTCACCGCCGCGCTCACTCTTGCGGTGGGGACGGGAACCGTCGCGGCGGCACCAGCATTAGCGGCACCCAGTTCAACTCCCGCGGGTGGGTGCCCGCAGGTCGCCGCCGAATTCGTTCCGGGCACCTGGGAGACGAATGCGAACGCGGATCCCTCGGTGGCGGTGGGGCTACTCAGGCCGATCGCGGATGAGCTGAACCGGCGGTTCCCGGGAAAGATCCGGGTCCGTTTTCCGGCGTATCCGGCGCAGGCCTTTACCGGCGGGCTCGCATACGGCACCTCCGCCGCCGCCGGTAAGCAGGCGTTGACAGACGACATCGCCTCATTGGCGGGGTGCGCGAACACTCGGTGGCTGATCTTCGGGTACTCCCAGGGTGGGGACATTGCCGGCGACGTGGCCTCGCAGATCGGCTGCAACGATTCGCCGATACCGGCGGACCGGGTGCTCGGAGTCGGGCTGATTGCCGATCCGCAGCAAGCCAATACCGGTGGCCAGGTGGTGGGCCCCAAGGTATCCGGTCAAGGCATTGCCGGTGGCCGGGTACAGGGATTCTGCAAGCTGACCTCCCGAGTGGCGCAGCAGTGCGACGACTCGGACATGTACTGCTCGACAAACGCGACGAAGAATCCGTTGCTGAGCTCGATCGGCCGCTTGGTGACCCAGCCACTGGGGGCGACCGGATCTGCGGCGCTGACCGACGCTATGACCTCCGGGCTCTCGAGCAGTCAGCTCACCCAACTGCCGGGTGATCTGTCGACGATCACCAACCTTACCGCTGGTAGCGGGTCTGCTGACATGCCGCGATTGGCCGAAGCTGCAGCGCGGACCGGGCAAACGTTGCAGGGCTTGGAGGACACGGCGTCGTGGGTGCGGCAGAACCCGGCAGCCCAAAAGCAGCTCGCCGCAGGGGGCCCCGGATCTGTGCAGCAGAGCGCGAACTCCTTCCTGGGGACGTTGTCCGAGCTCGATCTCGGCGGCGCGGTCAACGGTGCGGCGTCGATCGCGAACACTGCCCAGGCCATCGCCGCCGGGGGTAGGCCACCCGCCGGGGTGCTCGCTCAGCCCGCACAGGACCTCGCCGCGGTCACTGCACCGATCGCAGCCAGTCCCGCCGATGTTCTTTCGCAGGCGGGGCAGGTGCTCTCGATCCTCAAGCCGTCTGTGGTGATCGACCAGATCACGAATGTCGGGACGAACGGGCTTGCTCTGGCCCGCAATGTGCCAGCCATCGGCGACGCACTGCGGCGGCTCGGGGAAGTTCTGACCAATCCGGCGCTGTTGGTGCCGGGTCCGGCCCAGCAACTGCTGATCCGGGAGGCGCACCGACTCAGCGGCGATCTCAACAATTTGTTCCGCCCGCTCGTGGTACTCGCCGCCGATGCGGACCTGAAACTGGCGTCTGGGTTGCTGCGGATGATCCCCGACCCATCCGGTGCCTCCCTGATCGCGGCACTGATCGTCGACCTCCTCTCCCAGGTCGATGTGGTCGGCCTGGCCAAGAGTGTGGGGGATCTGCAGGAAGCGTTGTGGCACGGCATCGAAACGAACGACTGGCTCGGGGCCGCTGGCCGCGCCGCCGGGGCCGGTCTGGGCGTCGTGTCGGTGGGATTGCGGGCGCTCGGTTCGGGGGAGAAGACCCCGACGTCGGCACTCAATGTGCCCTCCGCGGGTTCGGCAGATCTGACGTCGTTGGCGTCGCAGTTCGTGTCCCTGGCCGGGTCTTCCGGTGCGGACACCCTCGCCGACGTCGCCGCCGAGGGACTCGACGCTGCCGCGTTCCTGACCTCCGGGGTGCATGTGAGTGCGTACACCGACAAGCCCGTCGACGCCGCCGGCCACACCGCCGTGTCGTGGCTGACCGAGTGGGCTGCGGCGAAGGTGCAGGCCCTGACATGACCCGCGCACTTGTGGAGGGGAACGTGAATGGGCAAGTGGCTGATCGCGGGCTTCGCGGCCGCGATGGTGGCGATGTTCGTGCTGTTCGCCGCGGCTATGGGATCGAATCCGCCACCGAAATTCGATGCGGGGCAGTTGCTGCCGGGGTCGGTGCCGCCGGAGTACGAGGCCTGGGTGATCAAGGCCGGGTCGATGTGCGCGGAGGTCAGTCCACCGTTGATCGCCGCTCAGATCGAGGTCGAATCGGGTTGGAATCCGCAGGCGGTGTCCCCGGCGGGCGCCGAGGGATTCAGCCAGTTCATGCCCTACACCTGGCCGACGTACGGGCGCGACGAGGACGGCAACGGCCGGATCAGTCCGTTCGACCCGGCCGACGCGATCATGGCGCAGGGCCGATTCGACTGCGCGGCGGCCGAGCAGGGCAAGAAGGACCTCGAGGCCAGGCGGATCACCGGCGACCTGACGGACATCATGTTGGTGTCCTACAACTGCGGGTACGGCTGCATCCTGGATCGGGGCAGCCCCTACGGCACCTCCGGCGGAGCGGAGTCGGACTCGTATCCGGCCAAGGTGAAAGCTGCACTGCCGAAGTACATTCTCACGCTCACCGCGCCGTCGGCGCCGGGCTTCGTGCCGGACGGACCGTTCGGAAACAACGTGGTGGCTGCCGCGGTGGCGCAACAGGGGCTGCCGTATGCGTGGGGTGGCGGGAACGCGGACGGGCCGACACGCGGCGTCAGCGACGGGGGCGGTGCGGCGGATGCGCACCGGGACTTCGACAAGGTCGGCTTCGACTGTTCGGGGCTGGTGATCTACGCGGTCGCGCAGGCGTCGAATCACCAGGTCGTGCTGCCGCATTTCACCGGCTATCAACTCACCGACCCCCGCGGGCAAACGGTCCCGGTCAATGCCCTCGCACCCGGCGATGTGGTCTTCCCGGCCGGGGGTGCCCCGCAGCATGTGGCGATCTACATCGGCGACGGCCTGGTCGTTGCCGCCCCGGAATCCGGGGATGTGGTGAAGATCCAGCCGATGGCCGAGGCCGTCGGATCAAATCCCGACGCGAGGAGGTTCGGATGATCCCGACCGGATTGCGCAGACCACTGCTGGTCGCGGCTGCGGCCGTGGCAGCACTGACGGTCGCCGCCTGCGGGCACGACGGTGAGGACGGCACTGGAGCGGTGCCGGGGGTCCTCGTGCCGGCAGCGCCCGGAGCCGCCGAGACGGTGCCGACCTCACCGCCGGTGTCGCCGCCGTCCGAGCTGCCTGCACCGTACCGGGAGGTGGATCGGTCCTCGCCGGACGCGGTGGCGGCCGCGGTCACCGAGCTCTGGTACGGCTGGGACACCACCCGCGATTCCGGCCCGTACGACGCCAAGCTGCGGGCCCTGCCGCTGTTGGACCCTGCCACGGTGACCGATCTGGTGACACACCCGCCGATCTCCGGGCCCGGCGCGGATTGGCTCGCACTGGCTGCGGCGGGGGCGATCGCGCACGTGAGCAGCACCCCGGCCCACGAAGCGGGGGCACCGGCCGATACCGACCTGCGCGCCTATCGGCTGCGGGAGGTCACCCAGGAGTTCATTGGAACCCCGCCGCCGCCCCGCACCCAGCGGATCGTGTCGGTGGTGCTGCGCCGCACCTTCGACGGGTGGCGGGCGGAATCGGTGGTGGCCCGATGAGCGCCGCGGTCGGGTTCCCGGTGCCCCGGATCGCCGGGATCGATGGGGGAGTGGGCACATCGCTCGTGGCCACGATGCTCGCAGTTCCGTTCGACGGCGGCACACGCGCGCCCGCCGAGCAGGTGGACGTGCTGGTGTGCCGGTCGGTGACCGGGCAGGTCGCTCGCGCGATCGCCACCACGATGGCGATGCCCGTCCCGCCGGTGCTGGTCGTCGTCGACGACTGCGGGCAGAGCTGGCCGAAGACCGCCCGCCAGCGGGTGGAGATGGCGCGGCCCAATTTGCCTGCGGTGGTGCGGGTGCCGTGGATCGAGCAGCTGAGATCGGTCGACGACCCGCACCTGCTGCTCGCCGAGGCCCTGCACGGGCATGACTATCTCGACGAGGTGCCCCGGTGGGCGATGCCGGCGCAGAAGGCGGCGCAGGAGCTGGTGACCGCGGTGACCGGTCTGCTCACCGACCCGAACGCATCACCGTGACCGCGTATTCGACCGCGGCACACGCCGACCGTTCCCGGGCAATCACCCGACCCACGACCCCGTTCTTCGATTCCAGACAGAAACAACCAGGAGGAACACCGATGATGCTGCACACGTTCGCCGAGATGGCAGCCAACCTGCCCCCGGCAGGGTCCGCCGGGCCGCTCCATCTCACCGACGACACCGCCGTCCTCGCGCAGGACTTGGTGGTTCCGAACCCGCCGCCGAAGCCGATTCCCGGCCTGGAGGAGCCGGTCAACGAGTGGCTGGGCTACCTCAAGTGGGCCTGCGGGATCTCCGCATTCGTCGGGATACTGTGCGCCGCAATCATGATGGGCGTGGGAATCCGCGGCCGTTCGGACGCCGCGAAGTGGGCCCTCGGGCACGCCCCGTGGGCGTTGGGCGGCGCCGTCCTTGCCGGCAGTGCCGCGGCCCTCATCGTCCAGGTCTCCTAGGGGAAGACGATGACCAAGCTGATCGGTCGCAACAATCCCCTCATGACGAAGGAGTTCGCCACGAAACCCCAGGCGCCGTGGCTTCGCCGCGGCCCGGTTCTCCTCGGCGGCGCCGGCGCCCTCCTGCTGGTGATCACCCTGCTGGTGGCCCTGTTCACCGGCACGGGGACCGACGAGCAGACGCCGGGTCCGGCGCCGGAACCTCCGGCGGCCGAGCCGGTGAATCCGCAGATCCCCGAGCGTGATCCGAGCAGGCAGCACGCACCGACCGACCCGGAGTGGATGACCGGAGCACCCGCCGGTCTGGTGTGGCGGCAGGTCGACAAGATTGCGTTGCCGTTCGGCGCAGCGGACGGGCCGTGGACGATCGACGAGGACGCGGGGACCGCCGCCGGATACAGCCACACCCCGCAGGGCGCGGTGCTGGCCGCGTACCAGATCGGCAATCGCATCGCCCTCGGACCGGACTACGCGAGGGTCGTCGACGCGCAGACGGTCTTCGACAGTGCCGCGGCCGCGGACGTCAAGGCGCACCGCGGCACCCCGGATCCGTCCGCCCTCGACGGCTCCACGCACTCGTCGGCGTTCAAGGTGCTGGCCTACCTGCCCACCCAGGCCACCGTGCAGTACGCCATGCCGAACCCGATGAACGGCACCTACAACTCCTATCAATTCACGGTGGTGTGGGTGGACGGCGACTGGAAGCTTGTCGCGCCCAACGACACCGCGTCCGCCAAGGCGCTGTCGAGCATCGACGGGTTCACCCCGTTCTGACCGCGACGCAACCAATCCTCAAGGGGTGATCATTCGTGAGCTGGTGGGACACCATCGGAAACGGCGCCGTGTGCGGCGGCAGTTTCGGCACCAATCTCGGCGCCTGCAGGGACGCGGCCGGAGCCGCGATCGAGAAGGCCGCGGACGCGGCGGCGGCCCCCGCGGTCGCTGCCGCCGACGGCGTCTTCGAGAAGTTCGCGGCCTGGGTCGGGCAGGCGGCGGGGGATCTGTTGGTCTCGTCGATGACGTGGTGGCTGTCGACGGACTCGATCAACATCGACGCGGGCAAGGTCCTCGCCGGTGAGCGGCCGGTCCAGGTGCTGGTGACCTTCATTCTGATGGCCGGGGTGCTGTGCACCGCGATCATGATGTCGTTGACCCGACGCGGGAAACCGCTGGTCGACATGCTCACCGGTGCCGCGAAGTACATGATCATCCAGTCGCTGGCGTTGCTGGTGCTGTCCCAGGCGTTGCGGTGGGGGGACGTCGCGGCCGCCGCCCTGGTCGCGAACGGGGCCGAGAATTTCGGTCCGCGGGTGTCGGAGATGCTGGGGCTACAGGCCATCTCGAATCCGGCGATGCTGGCTCTGGTCGCGATGGTCTGCTGGTTCCTCTCGCTCGTTCAGTGGGTGTTCGGGTTCCTGCGGCAGGGCGGGATCGCGGTGCTGGCGGGGATGATCTCGATCGCCGCGGCGGGGCAACTGTTTCCGTGGGGGCGGCAGTGGTTCCCGCGGATCGCCTCGATGCTCGTCGCGCTGGTGCTCTACAAGCCGATGGCCGCGATCATCTACACCGTCGGGTTCAAGTTGATGGGGGCCGCCGGCACCGACAACGTCCTCGAATCGGTGATGGTCGGGGCGATGGTCCTGGTCATCGCGGTGATCTCCCTACCCGGCATGATGGCGTTCTTCGCCTGGGTGGGATCGCCGAGCTCGCCGGGTGTCTCGTCGGCGGCCACGGCTGCGGAGCTGGGCGCGGTCGGCGTCGGCGGTGCGGACTTGATGAGCAAGATGAATTCCTGGGGCGGCGCCGGTGGGGAGGCGATGACCGGCGGATCCGATCCGCTGGCGTCGTACATGCACAACACCGGACCGGGCAGCGGCCCGAACGACATCGACCCGGGGCCGGGAGCGCACAACCTGCCCGACCCGCAGCCCTGGGAAACCCCCGGTGGGGCAGCCCCCGACGCCGGGGCACCCGGTTCCGGAACCGACCCGGGCATGGAGAACCCGGCCACCTCCGAGCAACTCGGACCCCATGGAGCACCCGCGGCGGGAACCGGGGCCCAGGACGCCGAGAACGTCGGCTCGGCAGCGGGATCCGGGGGCACCACGGCCGCTGCGGCCGGTACCGAGGCGGCGGCCGGCGCGGCGACCGGTGGTGTCGCGGTCGCCGCCAAAGAAGGAGCTGCCGCGATCGGCGAGGCCACGCAGCGGGTCGGTGAGGCCGCCAACGCCGGAGCCCAGGCGATGACCGGCTCCGACCCCGATCAGAACTGAGTACACGACAGAACGCGGAGGACAGAAGATGCGTAAGCGTGAGAAGGGGCAGCGATCGGCACGACCCCGCCCGGCCCGGACCGGGGAGCGGGCATGAGCGGTCGCGGCTATCCGGCCGAGACCCGTGCCGCCGCAGTGCAGATGGTCGCCGACCGGCTGGATTCGGCCAGCAGTCAATGGGCGGCGATCGAGGCCGTCGCGGCGCACTTCGGCGTTCACCCGAACTCGGTGCGTGGCTGGGTGCGGGCAGCCCACGGCACCGCCGATCCCCGGCCGCTGCTGCCCGCCGAACAAGACGCCGAGATCGCCCGCTTGCGCGCCGAGCTCGTCGCCGCGCAGACCGCCAACTCGGCTCTCGCCCGCGCCCTGCTCGACCGATAGCGACCCGACAACCTCAGGAGAGCCATGACCAGGACACAGTGCAGTGAGAGGAGCAACCGGTGAGCGCGATGTCGTTCGGGCGACTCCGGCAGGCAAGGGGCCGGTCGTTCATCAGTAATTGGACGGGAAGACAGACCAGCATCGTCATCGTCTCCTTGGTGCTGATTCTTGCGGTCCTGCAGGTTTCGTGGATCGGTGCGCTGGTGCTGTCGCTGGTGTCGGTGCCGATCCTGGCGGTCGCGGTGGTCCCGTTCGGCAAGTCGAACCGCACCCTGACCGACCGGGGGATCTGGCACGTGCGCGGGTGGCTCGCCCATTCCTCCGGCAGCGACGAGTACGCCGCCGGGCCCCTGACCACGGTCGATCGTGGTGACAACCTGCCGGGCGTCGCCGGTGCCCTGATGCCGTTGGACATCGAGAACGGTCGCGGGGGTCGGCAGAACCTGATGTGGAATCGCCGCACCGGTCTGGTCTCTGCACGGCTGCGGGTCTCACCTGTCGGGCTCGCGCTGGCCGACGAGGCCGATCAGAACACCTGGATCGCCTCGTACGGGGCGATGCTCGCCGACTTCGGCTACAAGCGCTTCATCGACCATGTCAGCTTCGACATCGAGTCCTCACCGACCGGTGGAGTCAACCAGCGCGACTACACCCTCGACCGGATCTCACCGTCGGCCCCGCAGGTCTGCAAGGAGATCCTGCACGAGCTGGTGCCCAAGCGGGGTGCCACCACCGCGGACGTCTCCACCTGTGTCACCGTGCATTTCGATCCGGCCCAGTTCACTCCGCAGCCCGCTGATCTGAGCGAGGTCGGCACTCAGGTGGTGCGATGGTTGCCGGGGATCGAGTCCGCGCTGGCGTCCTCCGGAGCTGCCGTGCTCGGGCGGGCCAGCACACCGTGGGTGATCCGCCGCCTGCGCGCCCAGTACGACCCCGCCGTTCGCGGTGAAGTCCTCTCCAGCGACTCCCCACACGACTCCGACGGGGAGCTGCTGACCTGGCGGGATGCCGGGCCGATCCGCACCGGCGGCGACGATCACGTGTATCGCACCGACTCCGGTCACCACGTGTCCTGGGTGCTCGAGGCACCGCCGCAAGGGGTGTTCACCGCATCGGTGCTGCTGCCGCTGCTCGCTCCGGGGCCGTTCTACCGGCGGGTGTCGATGGTCTACCGGCCGTACCCAGCGTCGGAGGCCGCCGAGGTCCTCGAGAACGAAGTCACCGGTGGCACCCTGCGCGCGTTGTGGGCCCGCAAGACCCACGTCGACGAAACCCAACGCGAACGCGACGACCGGGCCAAGGCCCGAGCGGACACCCGCGACGAATCCATGGGTGCCGGTGTCGGCCGATTCACCCTGTACATCACCACCACCGTGACCAACCCGGAGTTGCTCGACGCGGCCGTCGCCGACGTGGAGGAGCGGGCCGGATCGTCGAAGATCCGTCTGCGCCGCGCCCGCGGCTCGCAGGCGGCGATGTTCGCGGTGTCCCTCGGCTGGGGGATCGACCCCACCCAAGCCCTCGGCCGCCCGGCCGGCGACAGATGGGACGGCTAGGCCATGCGAGCAGATCACCATGCCGGTGCCCCACTGGTGGAGCGGCTTCTCGCCCGGATCGGGGTGATACCGGAGTTCCGCAAGCACAACCAGGCCGCCCGGGACCTGAGCGACGACAGCGCGATCTTCGACCACCTGCCCGCCGGCTATCTGCACGGCGAGGTGCCGCCGGCCAAGGGCTACAACGAACCGTTCGGCGGCCACCAACCGAACATCGACCGCGGCGCACTCTGGCAGGGCACCACGGCCCAGCTCGCGGGCCTGTACCCGTTTGCGGCGGCCGCCGGCGCCCAAGTGCGGGGTGTCCCGTTCGGCCGGCACCTGCACACCGCCGAACCCATCGGCATCGACCCCGCCCAGTGGCTCAAGGACGGCCTGGTCACCAACACCGGCATCTGGTGCCAGATGCAGCCCGGCGCCGGGAAATCCGCCTTCTCCAAACGGCTCGGCATGGGGCTGGTCGGCTACGGGTTCATGATGCTCGTTCCCGGCGATCTGAAGAACGAATACACCGCCCTGGTCACCGCCATGGGCGGCGACGTGTTCGAACTTGGCCGCGGCCTGCACTCGGTCAATCCCCTCGACCTCGGGGTGCTGCGGGAGGCGATCGCCGCCGCCTCCGGCGCCCGTAAGGAACAGCTCCTCGAAACCGCCCGCAGCCGCCGCCTGGACCTGGTCGAAGCGCTGCTGGTGATCGGCGGATCGAAACGCCTGGACCCGACGTGGCGGCTCTACCTCGCCCGTGCCGTCGACCTCGCCGACCAGGCAGCGACCGATCCCCGCGGCCCGGTCATCCCCGATGTGCTCCGGGTGATGAACGTCGGCCCGCAGGCCCTGCACGACGTCGTGGTCACCGACGACGACTTCGCCTATCTGCGCGAGACCCGCGACTTCCGCAACACCCTGCAGTTGATGGTCGAAGGCCCCATCCGCGGTATCTTCGACCGGCATTCGAGCTTCGACATCACCCGGGACACCCCGGCGATCTCCCTCGGGCTGCAGGCAATCGAGCGGGACTCGGCCGACGTCGTCGCCGCCGCGATGCTCTGCGCCCAGTCCTGGTGCTCGTCGGTGATTGACGCCCAGCAGGCGGTCGGCAAGCGCCGCAACATCTACATGCCACGCGATGAGATGTGGCGGGCGCTGCGCGCCGGGTCGGGCCTGGTGGAGCTGATGGACCGCGGCTCGCGCATGGACCGCAACGACGGCGTCGTCACCGGGTACTTCACCCACTCGCTCACCGACCTCGACGCCCTACCGACCGAGTCCGACCGGGCCAAGGCTAAGGGCTTGGCCGCCCGCAACGGCATCAAGGTCTACGGCGGCATGGACCACGCCGAGCTCAAACGCGTGCACGAGATCAGCCCGCTGACCAGCCGGGAACGGGCCCTGCTCGCCTCCTGGCAGGCACCGCCCACCTGGGTGCCCGGCCAGGCGCATCCCGGCCGCGGGAAGTACGTCATCAAATCCGGCTCCCGCCTGGGCCTTCCGGTGGCGGTCACCCTGACCGAGACCGAGAAGGTGCTCTACGACACCGACCAGGCATTCAGCGACATCACCCGCAGCGACGTCGTCAACCGGCTCCGCCCCGCCGCCGCGGCCTGACCAGAAGGGAAACACGATGGGACGGGAAGCGTTTGCGCCGCTACTGATGTGCGCGGCAATCGGGATCTTCCTCGGGGTGGGCAAACTGCAGGACCTGCACCAGCAGGGCTGGCCGTGGTGGGCGCTGATCACCGGGATACTCCTCGCCGTATCCGCGGTCGCCGGGCTGGGCTGGTGGATGTGGCGCACGGTCCGTCACACCTCGGCCAAGCAGAAACTCACCGATGTACGCGCTCTTAACGACTACACCGGCAAGGGTGCCGCCGAAAAAGGCCGCGGCCTACGCAGTTCGCTCACCGACACCATGAACGTCGAGATGCGTGAGTTGGCCGTGCGGATGGGCCGGGTCGGGCGGACCACCCTCTGGAAGTCCTGGGAGGACGTCTGCCTGGTGTTCATGGGGCCCCGGTCGAACAAGACCAGCGCGATCGCCGTGCCCACGGTCCTGTCCGCGCCGGGACCGGTGGTGGCCACCAGCAACAAACCCGACCTGTGGATGCTCACCGCGGGCCTGCGGGCCCGGGTCGGGCGGGTCTTCACCTTCGACCCGTTCGCCATCGCCTACGTGCGGCAGACCTGGTGGTGGAATCCCCTCGCCGACGTCAAAGAACCGGAGGACGCGCAGAAGCTGGCCGGGCACTTCGTCTCCACCGTCGATGCCGGCAACAACCGTGACATCTGGGGGCCGGCCGCGAAATCGTTGCTCGGGCAGTTGTTCCTGGCGGCCGCCGTATCTGGCAGGAGCCTGCGGGATTCACTGAACTGGCTCTACACCGGATCCGACGAGCCGATCGGCATCCTCGAACGCTCCGGCCACCTGCTCGAGGCCGCCAAGCTCGCCACAACCCTCGAGGGCGCCGCCGAAACCCGGTCCGGGTTCGTGCTCACCGCCTCCGAAGCGGTGTCCTGCCTGACCAGCGAGAAGGTGCTGCGCTGGGTCACCCCTCCGACGACGTGGCGGACACCGCCCAAGGCGGGGGAGAAGATCGACCAGCTCGACCTGTGGGAGTTCGTCGCACCACGCGAGGACGGGCAATACCCGACGCTGTATCTGCTCACCCAGGAAGGTGCCGGGACCGCCGGGCCGGTCGTGGCCGCGCTCGTCGACCGGCTGTTCCGGATCGCGAAGCAGGCGGCGACCGCAATGGGCGGTCGCCTCGACCCGGTCCTGACGGCCATGCTCGACGAGGCCGCCAACATCTGCCGGATCGCCGACCTTCCGGCGTACTACTCCTGGTTCGGATCCGTCGGCGTCTCGGTGACCACGCTGCTGCAGTCCTACGCCCAAGGCGAAGGGGTGTGGGGCAAGACCGGGATGGAAACGCTCTACAGCGCCTCGACGCTGAACATCGTTGGCGCCGGCACCAAGGACGTCAATTTCGCACGCACCCTGTCGACCTCGATCGGGGAGCACCTGGTCAAACGCACCACCGACAGCTACGGGCCCGGTGGTACGTCGACGTCGGTGGCGCAGATCCGCGAACCGATCATGCCCGTCGACGAGATCATCAACCTCGTCCGCACCAAGGCGATCTGGCACGTCACCAGCCATCGGCCGGTCCTGATGAACCTCCTACCCTGGTACCGCGAGAACGACCGCGACGAGATCGCCTCCACCAACGCCGATGCGCTCGAGCAGGTCCGGATCGCCGCGGTCGAGGCACTCGGACCGGCCAACCCGGTCGCCAGGCACCTGTCCGACGCAATACCGGTCAACGCCGCCGAGGTCGAGAAGGCCCTGTGACCGCCGACGGCCCCACCCCGGTCGACGTCGCCGAACTACTCGACCGGATCGCGGACCTCGAAAAACGCCTGGCAGCCACGGGCGACCGCCAGGACATGTTCGCCCAGGCCCTGGACGCATTCGAGGATGCCGTCCACTCGGCCGCCGCAGTCGATATCACGGCGCCGACAGCTGACGACACGGACGACACGGAGCAGGATCGCCAGCCCGAGAAGATCGACATGGCGGTGCTCTACGACTGGGTCCACACCCACGTCGGACAGTGGGCTCAACGTAAGATCCCAAGGTCAGCCACCGGCACATCCGGTGTTCGGTGGTGCCCCTGGTGGTTTCATCACCCCGAGGCAGTCAGCCGATTCGAGGCCCTCCGCCGCGCCTGGACCGCCTACGTCGCGGCGAAAGACCCGACCGCAATGGCGGTGTACTTCCGCGACTTCTACGACCGCACCCTGGATGCACTGACCAGCGAGACCGGCCCGTTCCACGCGTGCAGCCCCGCCAGCCACCGGGAACCCGAGTTCGTTCCCATCGCGACGGCACCTTGGGAGAACGAGCCAGAGGGTCCTTAGTCCGCGAATGGCGGTGCTGTCACCACGACTCCGGGGCCAGCCGCTGTAGCGGCTTCGCCCCGACGGGGCAATGTTCACCAAAAAGTAGCGCAATGAGCTGTCACCAGATCGACCGTTCCTTCAGGCGCGATGGTTTTCGCGACCGCCCGATCGCCCGTAGCTAGGCGATTTCATTACGTATCATTGGACGTTTCATCGATGTATCACGCCATTTCATAGTGGCACCTGGCAGGTCATGGGTATCGAGGTGCATCAGATCTGGTGGGTCCGCCTGACCGTGTAGCGTATGCGCCATGACGACGGATCCATTCGCAGGCCTTGAGGACAAGCCGTCCCTTACCTCGAGCGACGCGCTCAAAGAGTTGCTCGACAGCGCCAAGCGTGGGTTCGTTCCGATACGGAATGACGTGGTACAGCATCCGCCGACAGCACCCGAGCGCGCGGCGGCGTTATCGAAACTGGTCTCGGGTAGATACGAGCGTTCAGTCGATGCCCTACTCGTTCTCCACGCGACGTGGCCGGTACTCGCCAACGACCCAATTCCACTGGCCGCCTGGGCCCACCTCCTCAGCACACGCAAGAAGTGTGGCCCTACCACGGCATCGAAGTCGTTTGGAGTTCTCGAGGACCTCAAGCTCATTACTCGCCGTCGAGAAGGACGGAAGCTGGTAGTGACGCCGCTGCATGAGAGTGGGGACGGCCGAGAGTGGACCAGACCACGAAGCCGAAGTAGCGATACCGGCGGATTCTTCGTAATACCTCATCAGTATTGGACGGACGGGTACGCGGACCGTCTACGCCTCCCAGGGAAAGCCATGTTGCTCATCATGTTGAAGGAAACCCAGGGGACACCCGTCTTCACCATGCCGGTCGAGCGCGCCCCAGCTTGGTACGGCATATCCGAACGCACAGCAGAGCGCGGTTACGCCGAGTTGCTCGATCAGGGGCTCATACAGACGCACATCCAAAAGGTGCCCTCGGCTCGGCTCGGACCCGGCGTGTACCGAAAGATCTACCATCGTGCCCTCCGTGGACCATTCGCGACGGATTCTCGAAAGCAACTCCAAGACGCCACGGCCGCACGGACTCGGGCGCAGCAATCGAAAGGGTCCAGCTAGTGGCAGCGGTCGAGGTCTTCGTCGATGAAACGAAGGAACGCGGGTACCTGCTTTGTGGGGCGGTCGTGGCTTCCCAGAGGCTGACACAGAGCAAGAAGGCAATGCGGGATCTCAAGCCAAAGAACCGTGACCGTCTCCACATGCATGACGAGCGGCCCGCGAACCGAGCACGGCTTGTCAAAGAATTCATGCGCGTGTGCCCGATCGATGCGGCTCACATCTTCATCGCCCCGATTGCTGGGCGGCGAGAACGGGCAGTACGTGACGATTGCCTGGCAGAACTCGCCCGTACGTCCGCCGCACTCGGAGCTAACCGAATCTTGGTCGAATCCTGCTCACAGGATCGGCAGGATTTTCGGATTCTGACCGACTCACTGAAAGGAGTGGGGGCATTGCAACAGGTCCGAGTCGCTATCGACGTACCAACGTCCAACGAGATGCTTTGGGCAGCGGATCTCGTGGTGTGGGCTTATGCAGATGGGGGTCGCAACCGCGACATGGTGATGCCAGTCGTCCAGGTGCACAACCTTGGGTAGATAGCGCAAAGGCCGGGCGACCACGCAAAGCGTGCGGGCTCCCGGCCTCACTTTCTTGGCTCTTCACCAAGACGCCTACATGTTAGCACCCAGCCGTTTCATAGTGGCACCCCACAGGACCGAGTGAAGATCCTCTCCTATCGCTTCCGCATCCTTCTATCGCCCGCGCCCGCGGTGGAGGTTGTGGTTACGTTGAGCGGCGGGTGTTGCGGCTTTCCGGGGTGTTCGTCGGATGTTCGATCGGGTGTTTCCGTTGCGCGGGGGAGTGAGCGGGGCTTGCGCAGAGGCCAGCATGTCTGCGGCGATTGAGTCGGCCTGCGCCTCGTCTTGGTCGGCGTGTGCACGGTCGTCGTCGTCGGCCTGCAGTTGATCTGCGGATTGCTGGTCGTTGGGATACGCGAACACCGACAGCTCGGACCACAGGTTTGCGATGGGTTCTTCGTCGACGTCATCGGTGCTGTGCCAGCTCATTGCGCGTTGGGCGAGGGACGCGATCGTGTCGGTGTGGTCGGATTCGGCGTCGACGTGCACGGCCAGGGTTTCGTCCGACTGTGCAGCGGCGAGTTCGGCTGCTGCCCGGCGCTCGAGCATTGTCGCGGTCGGGTCGAGCAGGCCGGGGAACCGGTGGCCGAGTTGGGCGTCGAACGTGTCGTCGATCTGGCCGAGCAGCTCGGCGGCTTCCGCGCGGTCGCGGGGGTCGGTCGGGTCGGTGTTCAGCAACCATTCGGTGGCGAGCTCGCGGCGCTCGGTGCGTGCACGGGTGTCGGCGTCGTCGAGGGCCCAGATCGCGTAGCCGCTGGGCGAGCGGGTGCCCGCCCAGTCGAGTTCCCGCACTGCGCCGGCCAGTCGGGTGGGGTCGGCGCCGGCGTCGACAAGTTCGCGGAATCGGGTCTCGACCGTGGGCCACCGCGGATTGTCGAGGATGGTCTCCGGGACACGGCCGCGCACGCGGTCGGCCAGGCTGACGTCGCGGCCGAAGAGCGGTACCCACGCGTCTTGTACGGCGGCCCCGTTGTCCGCGAGTCCGGAGACGAAGTCGGCCCAGTCGCGGTCGGCGGCGGCGATCAGTGCGTGCCCGCCGTCGGCAGCGGCTTGCTCTCGTGCGGCGGCGTGGTGGGCGTGCATGCGGTCGACCAGCACACCCTCGGCCCGAATCTGGGTCGCGGCGCCCGACATCGTGTGCGCCACCTGCCAGGAGCTGTACCAGTCCGGGTCGTGTTCGGTGGCCCACGCCTTCGCCTGCTCGACTTCGGCACCGCGTTGCGCCTCGGCGTGCCGGGCGGTGATCCATTCCCGCAGTCCCGCGACGCGCTCGGGGGTGGGTTGGTCGAGCAGCCACCGGTGGAGGTCTTGGGCGGTTTCGCGTGATCCTGTCACGACGTCGGCGTGGTTGTCGGGCCATCCGGCCTGCACCCCGAATCGGCCCGCGTCGAGTGGCGCGACCCGCACCGTCATTCCGGAGGCCGGGTCACGGTCGGTGAACACTCGACCGGACTCCGCCGCACGGGACCAGTCCCGAGCGTCGCGGTGGGTGAACCAGTGCAGGACGTTCAACCGCGACGCCTCGGTCTTGCGGGCGGCGCTCTCGCTGTCGTCGAAAGCGGCGCGGCCGTGTCGCTCGCGGATTCGCGAAAGAGCGCCGGCCATCAGACGCAGTGAGATCGCTGCCTTGAAGATGTCTTCCCGTGGCACCGTCAACGCTGGTGCCTCGTGCGGTTCGGCCACCGGGGCCACCCCCTTCTTCCTCCCCTCGACCGCGCGCGTTGCGCGGTCGGATGTCCGTTAGCGGATCGGTCCGCGGCCCTTGCCCCTGCCGTCGTCCGATCTCGGTGCGGGATCGATCCTGAGCCCTGGCATCGGTGATGCCGAGGTCGTCCGACTCGGTGCCACCGCCAAGGACGGGACCGCCTTGGGCTGCCCGTGCAGATCGACGGTGCGGTAGGTGCGGGTGAACTGCTGGCAGCCGTCGGCGGCGGAACGGGTGGCTCGGGCGTGGGCGCCGCGTCGTGATTGCTCATGCCATGCGGCCAGTTCCATCAGCAACGCGCCAACCGCCAGCGCCAGGTCCATCGTGGGCGCGTGCACGCGGCCTGCCGCCGTGAAGGTGCGCAGCACGCTCAGCGACCACGACGCCTGCCGCAACGCTGTGGCGCAGCGCCCGGCCGCGGTGGGGTCACCGTAGGCGCCGGCGCAACGTGCCGCGTCGGCATGCCGCCAGGACACCTGCGCGAGGTCGCGGCGGTCGCTCTGCCGTTCACTGGCTCTCGCCCATTGCGACAGCAACGCCTGCGTGGCGGCCGCGATCGGGGCTGGATCCTCGGTGCGGTCACGGACCGCGGCGGTGGCGTCCTTGACCACATCGGTCGTACTTTCCAGGCGTGCAACAACGGCGTCGGTGCGTTCGCGGTGGCCTGCCGGCACCGGCTCCGGTGTCGCCCGGACCCGCCACTCGGCGTTGAGTTTCGGCCAGGACAGCTCCGGCGCGAGCGTACTTCCCGCAAAGAAGATCGGGTTGCCTTTGCAGCTGGTGTCATTGCGGTCCGCGACGGCATAGCCGGTCATGCGCCCGGTCTCGTCGACGCGGCGGTACACCAGGATTCCCTGGCCGTCGAGTTCGCGGAGGAAGGCTTCGGGACAGTCGGTGGTTGCCGCGGTTTCGGCCACCACTTGACGTAGTTGCACGCGTGCGGCTTGGTTCGGCTCCGCGCGTTCCGGGCCGGGATCGTCGGTGCCGCCGCGTCGCTTCGGCGGCTTGGCAGCGCCGCGTTGGAATGGTGAGGGCTGTCCGCGACGCGCCGCGGCCTTCTCGACTTCCGCCCGCGTCGGGACGCTGGCGCTGGTGCGTCGGTCCTGGCGGCTGAGCTGACGTGACTCGAGGACCTCCAGGCCGTACTTCTTCTCGAGTTCGCCGCAGACCGCCTGGGCCCGTGGATAGTCCCGGAAGTCTGACACGATCGTGCCGTCTTCCCGTACTCGTGAGGCAGCGATGTGGACGTGATCGTTGCCGTCAGTGGACCGGCCGTGACGGATCGCGACCCACCGCGCCCCCGGGGCACCGGAGGCCGTTGCCGCAAACCCCATCTTCGCCATGAAGTCACCGGTGATCTGCGCCCACTGCTCGTCGGTGAGCTGTCCTTCTTCCGCTCGCAGCGAGAGGGAGCAGTGCCAGACATTGATGTCCTCGGTCGCCTCGAGCACGGCGACCGAACTGGACGTGCCGGAGTCGTAGGCGTGCTGCGCCTTTCCCTTCACGATCCGTTCGACCTTCGTGCCGAACATCTTCCGAGGGAGGTCCACTTCGTGTGCGATTGCCAGCGCCGTGGCACGGTCCAACTGGCCGAGGAAATCGTCACGTCCCAGGATCGCGGAGTGCCCGGCGATGACGTGCTGATTGGTGTGCTCGTTCGAATCGCCGGGACCGGCGAGATACACGAGCAGACCACTCATCCGCGCACCCTTGGTGATGTTCGGCATCATCGCATGAGGTCCTCGGCGTGCTGGTTCATCCGGTCACCGATCCGGCGCACGGCAGCGAGTGTCGCACTCAGGTCCTCGGACACCTCACCGGATGCGTTCGTGGCCTTGGCGATCTGGTTGATATTCCGTGATACCGCCCCGAGCAAACCCATCGCCGACAACAACGCGGCCGCGTTCGCGCGCCGCTCCGGGAGTGTCTGCACCGCCGGAGTCAACGCCGACTCCACCAGCAGCCGGGGGATCGTCACCCCCAGCGCGTCAGCGCGCCGACGCAGCGCCAGTTCTTCCTCGGGAGAGACAACAATCTGATGTGAATGAGTGCGGCCGCCGGCCACATTCTTCCGGCGACGTCGACGCGCGGATCGCGCAGCGTTGCTCGCACCAGGTGCAGCGTCGTCCGGCACCGATTTCCCCTCCCCGTCAAATCCGGTGCGCCGCCGCACCGGTCATCCACAGTGTGCTGGACTCCGCCGCCGGAGTCCACCCATCTCCTCACTTACCATAGGTAAGTTCTAGCTTGCTCCGACAAGGGTGTGTTGGGAGGGCACCGACAAGGGTGTGTTGGGAGGGCACCGCGTGTCACTCGACTCGACCCCGTGGAGGTTGTTCCCAGGTGGGCACCGGGCTTGACGGCCTTGGGCACACACGACATCTCTCCGCTCCGCTGTGTCGTGTGCACACAACGCCTACCCGGACACTCACCTGGGGACAACGGAATCGAGCGCGCGTTCCGTTGGCGACGAGCCCGCGTGTACGGCTCGAGATTCGCGGTTGCGACCGATACGATCGGGGCATGGAAACACAGCCGCTCGATGACGTGTTCGCCGCTCTCGACGCACAGATCCGACAGCAGGCGGAACAGAAGATGAAGACCATTCGTAGCGTCGCCACCGCGCACCGCACGCTGACCTCCGCGCGGGAAGACTTCGCACGCACCGATGCCGAGAACTCGCGGGCGCTCGGTGCCGCACTCGCCGAAGCCAAGGCGGCCGGATTCACGGACGCCGAGCTGAAGGAGTGGCGGGCCGACGACGAACCCAAGCGTGCAGCCCGCAAGACCGGGACCCGCCGGACGAAGCGCGCCACCAATGACAATCGGAGCACGGCCGAGACGGGCGAGCCCGCGCTCAAGGCGGTCTCCAACACATAGGCGCGTACCCGGTAACCGCTGACATGTCGGTGGGCACCGCTAGCGTTCGCTGTCATCCCCGCGGAATCCCCTGGCGGTGGCGTGAACAGCGAGGAGGCGGAGCCGTGTCAGCGCAGTCCCTAACGGTTCCCGGCCCGGGCAGCGCGGAACGGTTACGCTTCGAGAAGTTCATTGTCCGCGGACCGCGCGATACTGACTGCTGGCTGTTTTCCGGAGCTATATCAACGGATTCGTACGGACGCTTTTGGATCTCGCGCAACGGCAAGCAACGGGTGGTGCGCCCCCACAGATACGCGTTGGCAATCGAACTCGGCCGACCCCTCCTGGAGGACGAGGTGGCGTTGCACGAAGTGTGTGACAACCCGATCTGTGTGCGCGCCTCGGGAGCATCGGGGCGCCCGCACGTAGTGCTCGGGACGCAAGCACAAAACCTCGCGGGGATGGGGGCAAAGGGCCGCGGCGGTGGCCGCGGCCAGACATGGCGTTGGTACGGACCCGACCGCGCCGCACGGGCCGCCCGGTCGCGAGCATTGCGGGAGGCAGTGCGAAACGGATGGGACGACGAAAAGGTGCAGGAAGCCCTCTTGCACAGCGACGTCCCGACATTGTTCTGAACGACACGCACCCGACCGACGTCGGAAGCGTTAGGTGAGAAGGGAAGAGCATGAGCGAGAACGAAGCAGTCGTACCACGTTCGACGGTCGAGGCCGCGTTGTATCAGGCGACCAAGCACACCTGGTCGGTGTCGGATGCAGATCTGGAAGCGATCGTTGCGGGCGAGTCCGCCGGCCCGTTGCACCGCACCGCCGCCGGCGTCGACATCACGTTTCCGAACCCGGACGCGCTGCGCGGTCTGCTCTAGACCGCGGCCCGCGCGACACGAGGTGTGTCGTGCGGGACGCAGGCGCGGAGGGTGTT
>NZ_JBHUSF010000024.1:52590-55382 GCF_042673295.1 Rhodococcus sp. NPDC057014 | reverse complement strand
CTCGCACTCATGCCACTCCCCCGGAGATTTCGTTCTTTTCCGCCGCCGCTATGCGGCTGAGAACCTCGCGGGTGAGGGCTTGGTAGTCGTTTGCGAGCCCGTTGGGGTCGCGGGACCAGAGGCGGCGTCCGAGGAGTTTCTTGTCCTTGTCGCGGAGTCGCTGGATACGGGTCTTTGCCTGTTCAGCGGATACGGTGACGAGCTCATTTGGAGTTAGATGACGGCTTCGGAGATCCACCGCGGCGGCACGATCGTTCCGGATGAACGTCTCGAAGGGGGCGGCGCCGCTGCCTTCGAGCAGGTCCTCAACCTGCTTGAACACCTCAGGGTTCCGCGCTGTCGCGGTCGGGTTCAGGTCGAACAGCACAACACCGAGCAGTTGGATGACGGAACCATTCTCACGCGCTCGCAGATAGCGGGCAGCGAGATACTCCACGCCGATCAGGCTTGCATCGTCATCCCTGGTCGGTACGAGAAGATAGCGCGCGGTGCCCAGGAGTGCGTCGAGGAGTGGGGCATCGCCTGGGCCTGAATCGATCAGAATCAGGTCGTAGTGTTCGGCCGACTGCAAGTCGTTCAGGGTGGAGACGAGGTTGCCCGTCAGATCCATCCCGGTTTGGGCCGCGGCAGCGGCGATGGCGCCGATGACTGCAAGCGCCGCACCGCCGGGGATGAGATCGAGGTTCGGCCGGACCTCTCGGATGGGTTCTAAGGGGTGCGCGAACTGGAGGCTCATGCTGAGGCCCCTCCCGCGGTCCCCCTCAACGCCTAGATCGGACGATGTGACGTTGGCCTGCTGGTCCGCGTCCATGACGAGAACTCGGAGTCCCGCCGCCGCGACCATGGCTGCGAGGGCGGCGACGATCGAACTCTTGCCGACACCGCCTTTTTGATTGGCGACAAGCAGACTGCGCGTGGGCTGCGTTGGCGACATGTTTAGCACGGTACGGCTGCGTGGTCGGTCAGATTGCCAACGACACACCCTTGTCTATGGGGGTGTAAGACGTCGTGAGTCCAGCCTGTGCTAAGGCGATACAGCGGGCCTGTTCAAGAGCGGTTGAGAAGGCTATGTCACCGGCCGTGTTCCCGCCCCTGGGAATGGTTCATGTTGCAGACCTTGCCAACTGTTGTGTGCTTGGTCGAGGCGATGATCGTGCACACGGGCAATGTGAGGGTCGTCGCGATGAGTCTGATCACGGTGCTAGAGCTGGCAATCGAAAAGGTAGTAGCACCGATCTATACGTAGATCCATGCGACGATCTGTCATACTGCGGCAGTTACGGGCGTTGGTAAGGCCATACCTAGTGTCGTAGACATACGTGCATGTCAAAGTCATATTCGGTGCTTACCGATTGGACTGAAAGTGGGCCGTGGACGGGTGAGTTGGGTTCGCTGACGAGCGCAGATCTGCTGCAGGGGAGGCGAGTTTGCGGTTCCAAGCAGGGGCCGGACCGTGGTGAGGCAGTTGCGGAAGCGTTCTCGTGACAGCAGTTGTGCAGGCTCTGTCGCACGGCGGTTAGGCGTCAGGTCGGTTCCTGCTCTGCGTCCTCACTGGGGTGAACTTCCGTCTCAGAGAATGCATTCGGGGCTGGAGGCCGGAGATCTCAGGCTGGGGGAGGGCCTGGCCTGGCAGTTGATGACCGTTTCACTTTCGCCGGAAAGAGGCAACCCCGATTCACGATTGCCTTCTGCGTCCGACTTCCACGATAACACTTTCAACACCTTGCTTAAGGCCATACGCAAGGCCATACAGACGGTCATTCCAAAAGAGGTGATGGAGGTGGTGCTGTTCGAAGGAGGTCGTGGTGAGGTGCATTGCGACCGCAACTTCATGCCCGATGAGGAAGGCGAGGACCGAGCTATTATCCTTCCTTGCACCTTAAGCTAATTTCGTCACTTGACGTAACTATGGACGGGCATTCGGCTCCAAGACTGGACGACCTTCGAGTCCCGACGAGCTGCGTTGGCGTTCCTTTGGTCGGGTCGAAGCCTGCGGAACGGGGTTCTCCAGGGGAAACGGGCCAAAGGTGCAGGTGAGCAGTGTTCGGCCGGCAATCGAGGGGCTACTCACTCGCCGGGGGAGGGGCATGGAAACGTCTCGCGGAGCGTTCTAGCAAGGAAGTTGAGTTCCCACGGACCTAAAATGGCAGGTCAGGAGGGTGCTGTAGTGATCGCATCCGGGCCTGCACCGGTTGCGCCTCGTCGATCGAGGACGGGCGCAGGCCGACCTACTGCAGTTACTCCGAGAACAACCTGACCCGCGCCCAGTCGCTTCCTCGGTTCGTTACTAGACCCACGCTAATAACATCCTCGAATTCAACACGGCAGAGAGTGTGCAGGTCAGAGCACTTCCCACAGGGTATATGTATCTTCACGCCAACGAAAGGGCAACAGCTCGCCGGAGAGGCTGCTCGAATCCGCCAACCTCCCTACCGTGCAGTGCATCATCAACTTCCGCGTGATGCACGGTGCATCACCCAACTCCCGCGTGATGCACGGTGCATCACCCAACTCCCGCGTGATGCACGGTGCATCATCAACTCCCGCGTGATGCACGGTGCATCACCCAACTTCCGCGTGATGCACGGTGCATCACGACACGGGGGTCGGGGCCCTGGGTCTGACCGCGAGGGCGATGACGTTGGCGGCTGAGCCGGCGCCGACGGCAAAGACGTGAACGCGGACACTTCTACCGATGCGCCCGCAGCATAGTGTCGTGGTGGCTTCCATCTCAGCTGCCGCGCCGTCTGATTAGGGGGTGAGTCGAAACTGGTGGTGATGCACCGTGCATC
>NZ_JBHUSF010000024.1:6739-52491 GCF_042673295.1 Rhodococcus sp. NPDC057014 | reverse complement strand
CACGAACCTGCACGGCCCTCCGCTGGTGATGCACCGTGCATCACGAACCTGCACGGCCCTCCGCTGGTGATGCACCGTGCATCACGAACCTGCACGATCCTCCGCTGGTGATGCACCGTGCATCACGAACCTGCACGATCCTCCGCTGGTGATGCACCGTGCATCACGAACCTGCACGGCCCTCCGCTGGTGATGCACCGTGCATCACGAACCTGCACGGCCCTCCGCTGGTGATGCACCGTGCATCACGAACCTGCACGGCCCTCCGCTGGTGGGGTGCCGACCGAGTCGCCGCGCGCCGAGAATTCTCGAAACTGACACCTTCGCCTGCAATGATGTCCACGTGAGTCATCAAGACACGCCACTCCCATCGAAGCATCCATCTGCAGAGGGGAGTCGCGCGCGTTCCTCGGTTGGCGTATCGGAGTCGTTGCCGGGAGTTGACGCTCGTATCGTGGCTGATCTCTACCGGTCGCATTCCGCCAGCACTGCGCGCAACTATCGGCAGGACTGGGTCAGATTCGCGAGTTGGTGTGCGGACCGTGGGATTTCGATGATGCCCGTAGATCCAGAGGTGGTCGCGGAGTATGTAAGTGAGAACGCGGCGAGACGTTCCGGGGCCGGTGATCGGATGTATTCGATTGCGACGTTGAACCGGTGGGTGGCGTCCATCAACTACTGGCATCGCAATTCTGGACTACCTGTGCCGGGCGAAGCGGCTTGCGTCAGGGCCGCAGTTTCGAGTGTCCGCGGGATCTATAGGGACAATGGTGAACGGCCAACCAGGAGGGCGTACCCACTTCGCTTCGGTGAGCTCGAAGAAATTGTCGACGTGAGTCGTCGAGACGCGACGACTTGGGTCAAGCGCGCACGGGAGCGCCGCGACAGCGCGCTGTTGTTGTTGGGGTTCATGGGGGCGTATCGGCGATCGGAACTGTCGATGCTAGCTGTCGACGATGTAACGTTCTCTCGCCGTGGCGATCTGCGTGTCCGGCGTGGTAGATCGCATGACGGTCCCGTCGACGACGACTTCGTCAAGCATGTCCCTCTATCGCGGGATCACTCGATGTGTGCTCCGTGCGCCTACCGGCGTTGGCTGGAGGTAGTTGCAAATGTCTACGAGTCCGGTCGTCCGGGCGTGATGCGATTGCTTCGCGGGCATGAGGAGTTCGACAGCCACGTCTGCTCTTTCGCGCCGCCAGTAGTTCCCGACCCCGCGGTGCCTGTGTTCCGCGCAATACGCGCGAACGGCAACATCAGTGCGGCAACGCTGTCCGGCTCTGCGATTCACGCTGCGATACGGCGGCGTGCAGCCCTCGCCGGCTATCCGGACGAGGTGGTCAGCAGGGTAGGTGGTCAGTCATTGAGGGCCGGTGCTACTGCAGAGCGCCTCCTCGACGTTTCGCAGTTGTCGTGATCCATATGCACTTGGCGACCTGGGGTCACGCCCGGTGTTGCGAGCGAGTGAACCAGCTTTGGCCGAGGGCAGTCTTCATGGCGACACAAAGTCTCCGAAGCGTGATTGGTCGCCGCGGATTGCTTAACCTTGAGCAGTGACGAACGGTCAGACGGAATTCACAGGCGGGCAGAATGTTTCCGCTCTGTTCGTCGACAAGGGTCAGGGTTCGGGCTATCGATACGACTGGGCGTTGTTCGCTGATTGGTGCGCAGCGTTCCAAGCAGTGGCATTGCCCGCAGATCCTCTCGCTCTTGCGAGCTTCCTCGACGAAAATCCTGCAGCGCGTGCGACCCAACGGCGACGCGTGGCAGCGATCAATTGGGTACACACCGCCACTGGGTACCCGGCGCCTGGGTCTGCGCGAGCAATCCGTCAGGTGCTGTCGGTACGCGCAACCAAACGGGACGATCTCACTCGCGCCGCCACTCAGGCAATGGTGGCACTTCCGACTTCCGGTTGGCCGCAGGGCATGTTTGGGCGGAGGGACGCTTTACTCCTTGTGCTCCACTGCATCAACGGAGTATCAGCGACGGAAGTGGGCTACCTGCAACGCAGTGACGTCACGTATGACGGGAAGATCGTGGTGGTCGGCGGCGGGCACGACCTGCAGCTGCACCCAGCACGGGACAACCCACAGCGCTGTCCCGTCGCGATCTATCTGCGATGGGCACGGCTCCAAGCGTTCTTTGATCGCTATCCCTCGAACCGGGTCCTTGCTCGAAGTCTTATCAGAAGTCACGAGAATGCAGATGGCACCGCAGAGTCCTACGGAACACTGCCGGCTCTGCGGGAGAACCAAGATGGCCCTCTGCTGCCGAGCTTCGATCAGTGGGGACATTTCGCTGCGGTCCGTCGCGATCGGCGCGGGCTGTCGGGCAGAGCGGTTGCGGCGATCGTCGCTGCACATCTGACGGGCGCCGCCTCAACGAGACATACCCGGTCCGAGCCGCTGGATCCTCGGCCCACTGCAAGGGAGGCTAAAGCTGAAGACTTCTCTCCGCCCCGAGGCGATGGATTCGAGGTCGGGATAGAAGGCGTCGAGCTCACGCCGGACGAGCTCAACGAACAGTACGAGGCTGCTATTGCTCGGAAGTACGCGGATGTCCGGGCTTTGGGGGATCTTGCTGACGCGTTTGAAGAGATTGACAGGAAAACCGAGGCGATCTTGGGTCGGACAGAGGAACTGTTGGCGCAACTGGGCCTGTCGTAGTCTCTGGTCGGTGAGACTGCCGGCGGGCAGCAGGTCCAGGGGCGACATCCGGTGCACGATGCGCGTGTGAGCGTGCCAGTTCATTGAGTGATCGCGCCGGTTCAGCACAAGTGAGGCGCGAAGGGTTGTGCCGAATGGGGGCGTCCTCCGCGCACTGGCGCGACGTGCAGTCAGGTCTCCGATCTCGGACGTAACGGCCGCGAGTGGGACCAATTTGGAGTCCGATTCTCGCTCGCCTGGGAGTTGATGTGCGTTATGCGGCGGTTCTCGGTCCGCGTGGGCGAGGACCGGGGGAGACCCCGAGCGCCGCAAGTGGACCCCGCTCGTCTTCGGGTAGCGCGTCTGCTCTCCACTTCTTCACGGCCCGGTAGAGCCACTGGCCGACTTGCTCGCCATCCGCGTTGACATAGTTCGCGGGCACGAGCGCGTTGCCGTGTTGTTCACGGTAAGCGGCGATTTCGGCCAGCATCCGGCGGCGCTTACTGTCGGTGCGAGTTATGGCGGGGAGCGGGGCATCGTCGTCGCTCCACACGAATCCAATTGAATCGAGCTGACGTATGCGCTCTTCCGGAAGTGTGCCGAGCATTCGAGCGACGCGCTGGCGGTACTGCCAGCGACCGAGCTGGAAACCAGATTCGGTAAGGTAGTTCTCGGGTATAGCTGTGTGAGGATGTTGTTGCCGGAATGCTGAGTACAGCTCCAGCGCCGAGGCTGCGGACCGGTAAGTACGCATCGAGATCAGTCCTTCTGTGGAATCCAAATATTTGTAAAGTACATAGCTTCTTCTTACGCTATGTCAACCACATTGACCGTGTGTCGTGAAAATCACCCGATCATGGTGAAGCGACTGCCGTAGTGGCGCCGAGTATCTGGCCACCTCAGATCGATCGATCGTGTCCTCTCGCTCCGCTCGCCCGCCAGAACAATTTCTGGCCAAGGGAGATTCCTCGTTGCGCTTGGTGTTCAGGCCGTGCAGGTCTGGAAGTTTCAGCCGGCGGTGGGAAGTCGTGGTTTCTCGGTGCGTCGGGAATGCCGGTCAACCTCCACCGATGAGAGGCTGTGCGGTTGGCGGGATGTGGACTGCATGGACTTTCCGCGGTTCCAACGAGACGAGCGTCTATCCTGACCAGGTTCTATGCCAATGACCGCCAGCGTGCGGCGAGCGGCACTGATCGAGCTCTACTCGGCTGGAATCCGCGATGTCCTGTCGAAACTTGCCATCATTTGAGATACGAACATTATCTCGGAGTAGTGTTTCCGGGTGTTCGACAGTGAGGGAACGGAACTGTCGCGCGCGATTGTGGTCGAACGTATCGACGGGACTTCGATCAAGAACGAAAAAGAGCAGACCGGTCCGTTCTCTCGCGACGGTGTCGACTACAGGATCGATCTGAAGGCCAAGAACGCCAAGAATTTCCATAGCACTCTCACCTTGTACATCGATCATGCAATTCGCGTCGGTGGAAGAATGCATGGTCGACCCTGCGGGGGTCGCAAGCGCGCAAAAGAGATTCGAGAATGGCCGACCACGGAGGGTCACGAACTGTCCACGCGCTGGCATATCCCGATCAGATCGGGGGATCGTACAGTGCAGCTCACTGCGGCCAAGTCCTCGCGGCGTCGACAAAACAGCCTCGGGCCAGCTCATTTCGAGTTGGCCGGAGGCTGCGGCAGTTCCGAGGTCAGGAGTTAGACGACGCTTCGATCAGCGCCTGGCGCTGGTTGGCTCCGAGGCCGCCGATACGACGGGTCTCGGCGATCGCCAATTCTTCGAGGAGTTTCGAAGCCTTCACTGATCCGACGCCGGGGAGCGCCTTCAGCAGCGCCGAAACCTTCGTCTTCTTCACGATTTCGTCGGTCTCGGCCTTGGTGAGCACCGCTTCGACACTGAGGGTTCCAGCTTTCACTGCTGCGAGGAGTTCGCTACGCGCTTTGCGGGCTTCAGCCGCCTTCGCCAGTGCCTCGGCGCGTTGTTCCGGTGTCAAGACAGGTAGTGCCATGATGGTGCTCCTTGTCAAGCTCCGGGTTTTGTGGAGAGTCGGTTATCTGGTTTCCAGTAGTGGGATCTGTTCAAGGTTCGAGGCATGCATCATCTCGAACTCGGCGGGTGGGACCTGACCGAGTTCGCCGTGCAACCTGCGCTCGTTGAACCAGTCAACGTATTCGGCGACGGCGATCTCGACGTCGTTGATGCCGTACCAGGGGCCTTTATTGCGGATCAGCTCGGCTTTAAACAGGCTGTTGTACGCCTCGGCGAGGGCGTTATCGTACGAATCACCCCGTGACCCAACAGAAGCCACCGCATCTGCCTCGTCGAGGCGGTCGGTGTAGCGGATCGCTCGATACTGCACTCCGCGGTCGGAGTGGTGAATCAGACCCGACAGGTCAGCTCCCGCACGGGTGCGCCGCCAGATCGCCATTTCCAGTGCGTCGAGCGCGAGATCGGTATACAGCGAGGTCGCGACCTGCCAGCCAACAACCATGCGGGAGAAGACATCGATCACGAACGCCGCGTAGACCCAGCCGGAGAACGTTCGACAGTAGGTGATGTCGGCGACCCACAGCTGGTTCGGAGCGTCGGCGACGAAGCGGCGCTCGACCAGATCGGCGGGACGCTCGGTCTCGGCCCCCGGTCGTGTGGTGCGTGGACTCTTGCTCCGCACAATACCTTTCAAACCTGCCTCCTTCATCAGTCGTGCCACCGTGCACCGGGCCACCGGTGTGCCTTGGCGGTGCATTTCGGCATAGACCTTTCTGACGCCGTAGACGCTGTAATTGTCGTCGTGGATGGTGGTGATCTGGTCAGTCAACTCCCGATCACGGTTCGAACGGGCCGATTCCGGCCGTGTCTTGGCGGCGTAGTAGGTGCTCGGCGCGATCGCGGCATCGGTATCTTTCAACGTGTCGCAGATCGGCTGGACGCCGTGGTCACCTTTGAACTGGTCGATGAACTCGACCTTCACCTGTGTGGGCGGTCCAGCTCCGCCGCGAAGAAAGCCGAAGCCTGCTTGAGGATCGTGTTCGCTCGGCGTAGCTCTTTGACTTCGCGTTCGAGTTCGGCCAGGCGGGATGCATCGTCACTCGTGGTCCCCGGACGCAGGCCCTCGTCGATCTCGGCGCGTTTGACCCACGTCCGCAGCGCCTCGGGATGAACGCCGAGTTGGTCAGCGACGCGCTTGTACGCGCCGACCCTGGTCTCGGGGTCTTTGCGGGCGTCGATGGCCATCCGGGTGGCGCGTTCGCGCAGCTCGTCGGGGTACTTCCGTGGTGCGACCATGTGGATCATCCTCCCGGGTCTTGGATGTCTCCATCAAACCCGGGGCGGAGCACCTTGTTGCGTTGTTCGGCCAGCTCGTCTGGCTGTCACTGCCATCGTGCCAGGTGGAACGGACATGTCCGCGTACAGATCAGTGGGGACCGAGCTCCGGGTGGTGGTTGTGACGTCTACGGGTGTGGCCGACGGTGTATTCGAACAGTATGTCGTGTGGGTGGTCATCGTCGTGAAGCTGCCGACTCAGTAATTTGCGAAGCTGCCGACTCAGTAATTTCAGAGGTATGAGCTTGGGGCGGCGTGCTGCGGCTATCTGTGCTGGTGCAGTCGATTCGGCGACGGTTATCAGGTTCACGCTGCAAGTGGATTGCGCAATGGTATCGGTGGTGGGGTGTGCGTCGGTGCTGCATGATTCGTCGTGGTCGGTCATAGTCGTATTACGAGGTAACAGCCGTGGAGGTGAGCGATGGATCCATTCGAGTTCGTTGCCCATATCCCATGTCCGCACTGCCGTGTAGGGATTGGTGAGCGGTGTGTCACCAAGGACGGATACGTGCGGAAGATCCCCTGCCTCCACCGGGTGAAACTCGCTAAATGGCCTGACACGGAGGTGCGCCCAGATAGCCGATCCGAGCCGGAGCGCGATGATGGCGAGCTCGGTGGCACCCGCGACGAGTGAAGTGAACCATCGTTCCGACGCGAGGATTGTCGGGGACCAATCTATGAGTGTCGAATTTCCGCTGGCCGATCCACTCGGCTCCCGCTGTGCGCTTCGGTCATCCTGAGAAGCGTCGGCCCAGCGGCCAGAAGTAGTAGGGGGCGGACCCATTGATGCCGGGCCCGCGAGCCGTGGGCGGCGGACGGCCCTCCGGCCGGCGAAGGGGAGCGCTGGCGGGAGGGCCTGGCTGCTACCGGGACCGTCGAGCCCGGAGCGCAGCGTAGGTCGGGAGTACCCGTGGGATATGGAGTTACTCCGAACGCCGGGAGCAAGAAGTCGACCGGACTGTGATCCGCAGGTGCGGGCGCACACACGGCCATTACGTCCATGGCCAGGGAAGGCCCGCCATCCCACGCTGAACTGGGCGCCCAGCGGCTGGCGGCGTGAGTTCGGCTGGTGGGCGAGCTCGAGCCATGCTTGTGCTCCGAGGACAGAGGGAAGGTGCAGTTCATGAGTGACGAGAGCGAGAAGAAGCAGGCGTCATCCGATGTGTTGAGCGTGGGTACCCGGGTGCTGGTGCGGAGGCGATCCGAGGCGGCGACCGGCGTCATCGTCGAGGACTACGCCGAGCTGACCGACACCGCCGAACGTGGCCACGAATGGGCACCGGTGCATCGGTGGGCGGTGGCCCTCGATGACGGGCGTTTGGTTTTCGCCGACATCGAGGACCTCACCGTCGATATCGGCAAATAGGACTCCGGGCAAGGGGGCGGCACAAACTGACTGTGTGGTCCGCGAACGTTCGGACGGGCTTGTCAATGCTTCCCCGAGATCAGTCTGAGCATGCGACTGGGCATTGTTCGGGCGCTTTCACCGATACCGCGGCAGTCCCGAAATTTGCTGTCCAATCCGGCCGCGAATCTAGAAGGGACTCGCTGATCTGCCGAGGCTCGCCTATGGCCTGCGGTGTGGCGGTGAACGGTTCACGAATACGAGAAAATAGACGGTTGCGGGTGCGCCTGAAAAAATCGGAGCGCGCCCTGAATGAGACCGGGTGCGACACGGAGGCAACCGCGTCAACCCGATTGCTGACCGATCCTGTGCCGAAAGAGGAGAATCTGCCGGATGAGTAGCACCGACGACTGGAACGCGAACATCATTGCTGAATTCCGGGCAAACGAGGGCCGAGTTGGTGGCCCATTCGAGGGTGCGCCGGTGGTGCTGGTTCACCACCGGGGCCGGAAGACCGGGCGAGATCGGGTGAGCCCGATGATGTATCTGCCAGATGAGGAAGATCCGGACACGATTTACGTCTTCGCGTCCAAGGCGGGCGCACCGACCAATCCCGACTGGTACTACAACCTCGTGACCGCCGGTGAGGCAGAGATCGAACGGGGCACCGAGCAATACGCGGTAACCGTCGGTGAGGTGACGGGCGAGGAGCGCGATCTCCTCTTCGCCGAGCAGGCGCGGCGGTATCCCGGCTTTGCCGACTACGCGGAGAAGACTGCGGGCATCCGGACAATTCCCGTGCTGGTGCTGCGCCGCAGGTGAGAGTCGATGAGGGTCCGGGCAGGTGGGGCATCCGGGTCGTTCCGAGCGCTCGGGTGCACCGTTCCCGCAGGTTGGCCGCCGGGGACAGGCTGGAATGTTACGGGGGGTTGTGGCGGGCTCTGCCGCTGGTGTGGTCGGGGGCGTCTGAGCACGTGTCTGACGAGCCGATGTGCGCAGGTGCGGCCAGGCGATGGTTCGACCCTTCACTGAACTTGATCGGATGAGTGGCGACACGTCTGCGGTTCGTGGGCGTGCACTGTGCATTGGTCGATCCCCGGTGATCGTGCTCAAGTCTGGGATGGGGCCGTCGAACAGCCGAGCCCCGGACCCCGTCGCTGTCTGCACGCTCACGGTTGAGCCCAGTGGGTCGCGGCTCAGGGGTGTGCTTGGCGCCGGGTGTCGGCGCGGGTGGGTGTGGTGTCTCTTATGTTGTGGTCCAACGCCATACGACTGCGGGGCGGCCGGTGGCTTGTACTCGGACGCGTTCGTCGGTGCGTTCGAGTCCGGGTATCGCCTTGAGCGTGCGATTGAGGTTGCCTTGATCGGGCCGGTTGCCGGCGAGTGCGGTGGTGACGGTGACGGCGTGGGTGGCGGGGAATTCGGCGCCGAGGAGCGCCCGGGTGAATGTTGTGTCCCGCCAAAGGAGGCTGGTGGCGAGGATGCGGCGTGCGGCGGCGACGATGCGGTCGTGGTCGAAGGCGAGGCTGCCGTGTTCGTCGAAGCCGCGCCACTGCGTCGCGGCGGCGGGGTCGGTGGTGATGTTGTCGGCGGTGATGACGGCCCACATGGCAATGGAGAGGGTCGGCCCGCGTGGGTCGCGGCTGGGCTCGTCGAACACCGCGAGTTGTCCCACTGCCCGGATCGCGTCGTCCGGGATCCCGAGTTTGGTGGTGACGGCGCGGCGGGCGGCCGTTTCTAGGCGTTCACCGGCGCCGAGAAGGACACCGGGCAAGGCCGTGTGCCCGGTGTACGGCTCCCAGCGGCGGGGCGCGACGCCGTAGCGCAGCGCGTCGGGTTCCGGGTTGCCGAACCGGAGAGCGACCACATCGACGGAGACGGATGACTGTTCCACACCTGTGATCATGCGATAGCGGGCTCACGGACGTTACGGGCGGCCCGGCTGGGACCGCTGGAGGTGAGTACCACCGGTGCGCCGACCAGCGATCCGAGGCGCGTCGCGACGTCTGCCGGATGGGTCGGCAACTCCGATGTGTCGGGGGTGAGCGCGGACAGGACGTCGGTGAGGTGTTGCTGATGCGCGAGGTCCCGCCACGGTCCGAGAGGCAGTAGGTCGCCGACGTCGGGGTACCGGCGTGCGCTGCGGATGGGGTTCCCCTCGGCTGCGGCGCGGGTCACCGCGTCGAGGTGGGTGACGGCCAGACTGTCCACGCTGCCGCATACGTTTGCGGCGTACCGCAGCAGTACCTCGTCGAGGTCTCCGATCCGGAAGGTGCCCTGGTAGCTGCCGGTGTCGTTGTGAAGTTCGGGAAGGACCGCGCCGAGTGTCGGGTTCTCGGTGGGCATCGGCCCTGCACCGTGCCGGGTGGTGTAGGTGCGGGTGACGCCGAGCACGTGGCTGCCGCGACCGTGCTTGGCGGAGAGGGAGTGCGCGTTGCTCGGTTCCACGGTGGACCAGGTGGTGTGCGGGTGGAACCCGCGCCACTCGTCCAGCAGCACTCCTTGTGCGCCCTCGAAAACCAAGCGCCCCCGGTTTGTGAGGGCCGCGAGATCGCCATCCTGGGCGATCCGGACAGCGGCTACGAATTCGGAGTACATCGTGACCATGTCGTCGAGGTCGGGCCACCGATGGACGCTGGGGGCGACCAGGTCCCGATAGTGGTCGGCCATCGCGGAGAGTTTGGCGTGCAGAACGGCTGGGCGGTGGCAGTCTCCGACGGTGGGTGCGTCCGGGTGATCGAGGGCGTAGGCGGCGGTCTCACCGATGCCCTTGCCGCACGAGCCGTGCCTGCCGTTACCGCGGGCATCCTCGCGGGCACGGTTAGCGGCGACGTGGATCGGCGTGGTCAGTAGCGCGGCGGCGTCGATGTGCAGTAACTGGAGCGGTTTCGGCACACCCAGCCCGGCCAGGGCGCGGGCCTCGGCGGCGAGGGCGATCGGTTCGACGAGGACATGCTTCGACAGCACCGTCGGGACGCCGGAGAAGGTCCCGGACCCGAACTGGGAAAAGGTGTGGTGGCGACCGTCGACAACGACGTTGTGCGCGGCCTGCGCGCCACCGTTGAACCGGACGACGGCTGCGACATCGAGGCCGGCGTCCGGTGAGCAGAGCCAGTCGACGGTGGCGCCCTTGCCGGCGTCGCCGAAGCCCAGGTCGACGACGATGATGTCGCGGTCACCGAACACCGTGGTCATGGGATCTCCTGTCGTAGAGGGGGAGTCGGGAGGCGGGGCTCGCACCCGGCGCGGGAATCGGAAGCCCCGCCTCTCGAACGGGTGTCAGGTGAAGGACACGTCGTCGCTGCCGGCCGGATCGATCGGCGATGGGCTCACCGCGACGGGGGCCCGCGCCGCACCGAGGGCGGCGAGCGCGTGACCGACGGTGTCCGCTTCGGCGGCGGAGCCGACGTCACGCAGGTCCGCCAGCCCCTCGCCGAGGTCGATGCGGTCCTCGCCCATGCCGACCGTCAGCGCGATCAGCTCGCACACCGCGCCCGGGTCGTCCAGTTTGAGGAACCGTTCCCCGAGCAGGCGCTGCCAGTGCTCCGCGATCTCGGGATCGTGGTAGTACGCGGACTGATTCGGTAGTACGAAGTAGACGTTCCAGCGCCGTTCGAGTTCCCGGTACACCGACTCGACGGTGACATCGCGGTCGAGGTCGTCGCCGATCACCGTGCGCACGTGCCGGGCCGACAGTCGGGCCTTGTTCAGTTCGTCGCCGATGATGAACAGGTAGCCCTTGTGGCCGCGTTTGTCCCACGCGTCCGTGGCGGTGTGACGGGCCATGAAATATGCGGCCAGTTCGTAGCTTTCAGATTTCTGACCGCCGCCGTTACCTTCGAGGAAGATGGTGCGGAGTTGCTCGTCCATGGCGTTGCCGGACTCGAACTGACCGACCTGCAGGGGCACTCGGTCGGAGTCGGCGTCCCCGATGCCGCCGAACAGGATCTGCGGGTCGTCGGCGTAGCCCTTGCGCTGCAGCAGACCGTGTAGTTTGCCGAGCTTGTTCTGCATGATCCGCGGTACGCCGCCCATCGAGCCGGTGACGTCGAAGAGCACGGCGATCGGTAGCGACTCGGGGTGCCCGGCTGAATCCCGGCATTCCCGCACGGTCACGCCCAGCGGGTCCAGGATTGGATCGGCCTTCCACTGGTCTCTCGGTTGTGTGTACATCGCGCTGGTGTAGCCGAAGTCGTCGACGCCGCGGGCGGCGCGGAACGTCTTGGCCGCGGTGTAGGTGTCGTCATCCCACTTGCCGTATCCCATGGTGGATCACTGTCCTTTCGTGGTGGGCATGGTGAACGGGCGGAAGCGTCGCCGCCCGTAGAGCGTGTCGAGCAGGTCGTCGAACTCCTCGAGCAGATCGACGGCGTCAGGTCGCAGACCAGGTTGGGGTTGCAGGCAGCCGCGGGCGAACGCCCGCAGGCGGTCCGGGGCCGTATCGGAGAGCATGGTCAGCATCAACCGATGGGCCATGAACACATCCCAGGCCGGGGTTGCGGGGGAGTCGGTGGAACATTCCGGTGGATAGTGGTCCCGCCGAGAGGGGATCGTCGCCAGAGGAACGGTGCCGGGGCGGGTGGCGAACGACCATCCGGCCAGCACCACCCCATGCCGCTCAGGGTGAATGAGCACGTTGTCCGCGGTCACCGCGGTGTGCACCCACCCGGCGCGATGCGCGGCGGCCAGAGCCCGCAACAGCCGCCGGTGCATCCATACCCAATCCCGCGGATCGAGCCCATCCGGGTAGCCGGCCTGGACCTCGGCGAGGGTGACGAATCCGGTGGTCAGCGAGTCCAGCACGTTCACCTGTCGCCGGGCGCCGGTCACAGGGTCGGCGTGGGTGAGGTGGTCGATCAGTTGCGGGAAGTACGCGCGCAACCAGTTGTTCCCGTCCTCGGCGGACGCCGCGATCTCGGTGAGCGCGGCTCGTTCCGTGTCGATCAGGGCGTTCGAGGCAACATTGCGGGGGACCTTGATCACCACGTCCGCGCCGCCGCTGTCGGTGGCATGGTGCAGGTCGGCGATCGAGCCGCGGGCGTGCCGGGTCTCGAGTCGGTAGGAGCCGTTTCTGCCGTCCACGACGGTGGCTGTGGCCGCGTCCGTGGTGGTCGTGGCGCGCTGCCAGCGGCGGTACAGGTCGGACGCATGTGTGAATGCCGATGCGGCGCGGGCGGTGTACGCCGGATCAACCCGATCCGGGTGAATCAGGACCGACAGGCGGTGGAACCGCCGGCGGGCGGCGCGCTGAGCTGCCGGGTCGTGGGTGATTGGGCCGTACAGGTCGCTCGGCACGATTGCCGCGCCGACGACGTCGAGTGCCTCGATCATCGTTTCCATAGTTTTAGTCTAAATGACTAAAACAAGGAAGTGCAATCCCACCGCTGGGATCGGTCGAAGCAATGTCGATCGATGGCCACCTATGTCGGCGGAACCCACGAGTGCATCGCCGCGATCCCCACTCACTCACACCTGGAGTCGGCCCCGATTGGTGTGAACGACTCGGTCACATGAGACACCGGCACCATCAATCCGCCACCGCAGGTCATTGACGGTGCATCGATGACCGGTCGTAGGTCGGTGTGAAAACGGTGGGCGGTCTTCGCGACTGCACCAAGAGTGGCAGTATCGAGTGATCGAGATCGGAACCTCGATGTGAGGGTCCGGATCGAGATTGAGGGAGTATCGGCATGGCGCAGGGCATTGTGAAGTGGTTCAACGGTGAGAAGGGCTTCGGTTTCATCGCACCCGACGACGGAACTCCGGACGTCTTCGTGCACTACTCGGAGATCTCGGGCAGCGGCTTCAAGTCGCTCGATGAGAACCAGCGTGTGGAGTTCGAGATCGGCCAAGGGCAGAAGGGCCCGCAGGCCACGAACGTACGCTCTGTCTGACCAGTGTCACGTGGGGACCGCATCCAGTGGGTGCGGTCCCCACTTCTAATCGCCGGATCGGTTCCCGCGCGAGGAGTGCCTCAACAAGAGGTCCGAAACCCGTGGTCTCGCCGATCCGGTCTAGCGCTGGTTTAGCGCGACTGATCGCGCAGAGAGGCGGGGTTCGTTCACGCGACGTCCAGCACAGCGCCTTATTGTGCAGCGCTAGCCGCCCAAAAATGGGCGGCAGAGTGTTCGCTCGTGAACTGGACAATTGCGGTACGACCATCGACCTTGCGAGTTGGCACCTTCGTTAGCGCATCCGACCACGGGACGTTGGTGTCGGTCGGTTCCATCGCCGTGCGGAGTTGCCCGTCCGCGCCAGTGTCGGTGCCAGTACCGCACGTCACCGAGTGGCCTCACCGAGACGGCAGCCGGGATCCACGTTTCGGTCGGGTGGGGGCCCCGAACCGGGCGTCGCCGACGGCCATCAGGCGTTCGATGCTGATGTGATGTGGATGAATACGCTCGGCCGGACGCGGTTTCGGTCATCATGGCGGTGGCGTAAGCATGTGTGCGCTAGAACAATGCCGCCGAATCGATGAATAGGCGTCGCGATTACTTATCGATCGGGCTGTCCAGGATAGGTCGGATTCTAACGAGAGTCCGCGAAGGAGATTGGGGCGGTTACTCGATTGACAAATCGCTCACCGGAAGGACGGGGACTGGTCGGGGTTGCTCCGAGACCTGGCATGCGCGTCGAATGGCAAGTCTTAGGGCAGGGGCTTGTCGCAGACATGCCACCCGCACTCCCGCCTCGTCTCTCAGCTTCCACTCCATCCACTCCGCCGTGGAACTCAACTAACAACTGCGCTCTCCTAATGGTCGTCAGTGAGCAGCGTTGTACGCCTCCGCGATCTCGGTAGGAATGCGCCCGCGGACCCCGATGTCATACCCCTGCTCCTGGGCCCATTCCCGCACTCCCCTCACATGATCACGGTCCCGCCGTGCAGGCTTCCGCTTGACCTCATCACCCGACGTGAGTGTGCCCGCTGATCGATTCTTGCGGCCACCTACCCGTGTGGCGTGATCGATGTAGTAATCAAGCTTCTTGTGGAAGTCCTTCGCATTCTTCGCCGACAAATCAATCTCGTAGTCGATTCCATTCACGGAGAATGTGATCGTCTCACCCTTGCCCTCCACAATGGGGGATCCGTCGATATCGTCGACATGCTCGACAACTACTTGGCGCGCCATTTCAACTCCTTCGTCACCTTCCGCACTCACTCTACGTCCGTTACGCACTGCTCGCCCCAATGAATATGAGCGAGTCGGATTGCGACATCAAGAATGGCTAATCGGTCGGATAGCTATGGAAGGTACCTTATCAGCAAGAGGGCGAGGCCCAACTACGCCGACTCCCAACGTCGAATGGATTTCGTCGTGACACCAATCGTAAAACCATTCGCCGACCCGAATAGATCCGAGTGGAGCCGCTGAGAATAGGTTCAGACCCCTTTGCGCGCATCGCTTTCGCGGGCAAGGGCACCGGGCGTCTTCCTCGATCGCCTTGGGCAGATGCCCCGTCGATGAGTTCTCGATCGGACCCTGCACTTGATCGGCGACGACCACTCGTGTCCGCAGTCGCTGCACCTCCACCAAATCATCCTGGCACTGTTCACGCCGACCTGATCTGGTGTGATGTTGGAGTTTCTATCCCAGTTCCAATCTGCGACGACGTCCGGCCGCTTGTCGGCCAGTGACGCACCTGGCTTCGGCGGGCGACCACTGCCAGCCTTGCGGGGACTGTCTGAATAACGGTTGATCTGATCTTGGTTCGACACGCCGAGCTGCTGCTTGGCGGGAAGGATCGATGATGACCGAAACACTGGATCCCATGGCAGCGACCGAAGTGGATCAGAAGCAGTTGGCCGAGCAACTCCTGGCCCAGGCCAAGGAGCAGGGGGTGGATTTGATGGGCCCGGACGGGCTATTGAATCAGCTCACCAAGAACGTCCTCGAAACCGCGCTGGACGCGGAGATGACCGAGCACCTTGGCTACGAGAAACACGACGCCGCCGGCCGCGGGAGCGGGAACTCACGCAACGGCACCCGGACGAAGACGGTGCTGACCGAGATCGGACCTGTGGAAATCGATGTCCCGAGGGACACTGATTCCTCGTTCGCCCCGCAGATCGTCAAGAAGCGTCAACGTCGGCTGACCGGTATCGATGAGATCGTATTATCCTTGACAGCAAAGGGTTTAACTACCGGTGAGGTCTCTGCCCACTTCCAGGATATTTACGGAGCGACGGTGTCGAAGGACACCATCTCGCGCATCACCGACAAGGTCGTCGGCGAGATGACCGACTGGCAGAACCGTCCGTTGGACCGGGTGTACCCCGTGATCTTCATCGATGCGATTCACGTGAAAGTGCGGGATGGGCAGGTCACGAACCGGCCGATGTACGTCGCGATCGGGGTCACCGTCAACGGCGAACGCGACATTCTGGGTGTGTGGGCCGGCGACGGTGGTGAGGGATATGGAACGCGCACAGGTTCGTTTCCGTAGTTTTGTGCTGCTGCCTGAGGGTTTCCCACTGATTGGCGTGTCGTTGATCTTCGAGGTGGAAGCCCGCGAGTTAAGGTGTTACCGCGAAATGCTAGGTGCGAGGAAGGCGTGCGGTGGGCGACGAGCGATTGCGGGTGATCTCGGGCGACGTCGCACCGATCGTGGCGACGCGAGATCCGCAGCGGTTCCAGGCCGAATGCGTGGAGGCGTTCGTCGCGTCGTGGATCGCGCGTGGATTCGCGGCATCGACGATCGCCAACGACATCGGTGTCCTGGAGCGGATGCTCGCGGGGCTGGGTCGGCCGGTGTGGGAGGTGACCGCCGCCGACGTCGACCGGGTGGTGGGCGAGCTGGCCAACTCGGGTCGAGCGGTATCGACGCGGCGTAACTACCTGCAGGTGTTCAAGGGGTTTCACCGGTTCCTCGAGGTCCGCAAGGCCGCGGAGATCGAGGCAGCATTCGGGGTGCGGCTGGCCTGTCCGCTGGACGAGTTCAACGCCACCCGCCACGTCAGCGACGACTCGCCGGCTGCGGAGGCACCGCCGACACCGGAGCGGGTGGCGGCGTTCTTCGAGGTCCTCAAGCAACGGATCGCGACCGCCCGCAAGTACGGCCCGGCCGCGCGGGACTACGCGTTGTTCCGCACGCTGTACCACGCCGGCCTACGATCCGAGGAGGTCGTGATGCTCGACCGCGGCGACGTCCACTTCGGGCGAGGCACGTTCGGCAAACTGCATGTGCGCTTCGGAAAGGGCGCCAAAGGATCCGGGCCGCGGCCGCGCTGGGTGCCGATGCTGGACGGGCTGGATCTGGTGTTGCGCTGGTATCTCGACGACGTGCGCGGCCGGTTCCCGGACAGCGCGGCGCTGCTGTGCGACGAGTCCGGCGGACGGATGGCCGCGGCCACGATCCGCAACCGGCTGCGGCACCTGATGAGCGTGGAAGGACGGCCCGAAGCGGAGTGGTTCAGCCCGCACGCGATGCGTCGCGCCTGCGCCACCCACAACTACGAGCGCGGCGTGGATCTGGTTGCCATCCAACAACTTCTAGGCCACTGGACGGTCGCGTCGACCATGCGGTACGTGCGCCCGTCGGAAACGTTCATCGAAGACGCCTACCAACGCGCGATCTCGGCGACGCTGACCGAGTTGACCGGACAGGAGTGAGCATGCAGATCAGGTGGAAACTCCGGATGGCCGCCGCCCACCGCGAGGTCTGGACCGGCACCCAGCTGCAACGGCTGCTCGCCGAGAAGGCCGGATTGGAACTGTCCTCGGCGTCGGTGTCGGCGTTGTTCACCAAACAGCCCAGCCAGCTCAAGCTGTCCACCCTGATCGCGCTGTGCACCGCCTTGGACTGCACACCGAACGACCTGTTCGACATCGATACCACCCCAGTCGCACAACCGATCTCGTCGAACCCGACCAAGGTCGCGGCGAACGACACACAGGCGTCGCGGCGGGGCCGGTCGATGCCGCCGATCTGAGCATGACCCGCCGGATCCGGGACTGCCGCCGCTGCGGCCGCGCGGTCGGCAAACCCGACCGTGACCTGTGTGCACGCTGCCACTGGGCGGCCTCCCACGCCCCGGTCACCCACCCCTGCCCGCGCTGCGGCGTCGACCGGGTCCTGCAGCCGGACACCGGCCGCTGCGTGCGCTGCTCGCGCACCTGCCGACAGTGCCAGGCCCCGGTGTTGTTCGTCGACCGAGACCTGTGCAGGGAATGTCTCCGACGGCAACGGCGAGACGCCGATCGAGCTCATTGCCCGCGCTGCAGCAAACGCCGGATACTGCGACCGGCCACCGGCCTGTGCGGTTCGTGTTCGCATCCGGGCCGGCCACCGAATCCGGACACGGCCTGCGTCGACTGCGGCCAGGTCACCCGGCTTTACGGTGCTGGGCGGTGTCGATCCTGTTGGGCACGCTCGCCGCACAGGATCACCGTCCGCGCCGCCAATCTCACCGAGGCACTAGCTGATCCGCCAAACTGGCTGGGCACCTTCGCCGCCTACCTGGTCGGCCGCCATCACCCCAGCCGCGCGTGCGCCATGCTCACCCGACTCGGCAAGCACCTGACCGACGAGCACCCGACGCATCCGCAGGCACTGCTGGACGCTGTCGCCGACGACGTGCCGCTCGCGCGGGCCCTGGAAGACTTCCTCACCGCGAGCAAGCTGGCACTGCCGCCGGACCGGGAGGAACGCCGCGCCGCCGCCCGCCGCCAGTCCCGCATCGACGCGGTGCCCGCCCCCTTGCGACCGGCGGTGACCGGGTTCGCCGAACACCTTGTCGCCGGCCGCGATCGCGCCCGCCGCGCCGGCACCCGCCCGCGCGGGCACACCACGCTCGAGGCTCGCCTCACCGCGGTGCGTGACTTCGCGCAATTTCTGACCGCGCGCCGCTGCAAGACCGACTGGGCGACCGCCGATGTCGGCGACATCGAAGCGTTCCTGCACGCACATCCCGGCCGACGGGCCTCCTACCTGACCGGACTGCGCCAATTCTGCCGCTACGCGCTGCGCCGACGGTTGATGCTCGTCGACCCCACCGCAGGGGTGCAAGCGCCGCAGACCATGGCATTCAGCGGACCGACGCTTCCCGTCGACCGGCAGCGCGAGTTGTTCCGGCGATGGAGCACCGACCCCGAGGTGCACCCGCACGAGCCGTTCGTCGGGCTGGCCGCCCTACTGCACGGCGCTACCACCCAGGAACTGCAACACCTCACCGACGACGATATCGACCATGAACAGCACCGCATCAGGCTGGGGCGTCGACCGCAGCCCATCCCGTTGGACCCGTGGACCTGGACCGCGCTGCAACGCTGCCTGCAGCACCGTAAGAACCTGGGCAGCAACAACGCCCATGTGCTGATCACCATGCAGACCAAGGCCACCCGTGCGGCCGCCTCCGACAGCTACGTCAAGCAGACCTTGCGCGAGGTCGGTATCCAACCCAGAATCCTGCGCTCCACTCGGCTGGTCGACCTCGTCGGCACGGTCGATGCGAAACTCGTCGCCGCCGCTTACGGCATGACCAACGAGGCCGTCATCGCCTACCTCTCCGACCACGTCGACTTCGCCCGGCTGCCGAACCCGTGACAGTTCAGGCGCCACCTCGCACACGTTCGCGCGAACGTGTGCGCTTTTGCGAAGTTCTGGCTCTCAGTGCTCACGGAGATCAAGAACCGCGGTGTCGCCGACGTCTGCATCGTGGTGTGTGACGGGTTGAAGGGATTGCCCGATGCCATCAACACGGTGTGGGAACTCGCAGTGGTGCAGACCTGCATTATTCATCTGATACGCAACACCTTTCGGTTCGCTGCCCGGCAGTACTGGGATGAGATGGCGCGTGATCTCAGACCGGTCTACACGGCACCGTCCGAGTCGGCGGCCAAGGAACGATTCGATGAATTCGCCGGGAAGTGGGGCGCGCGGTATCCGGCGATCGTACGGATGTGGGGAAACGCGTGGACAGAGTTCGTGCCGTTCCTGGACTATGACGTCGAGATCAGACGAGTCATCTGCTCGACAAACGCAATCGAGTCCGTCAACGCCCGTTACAGGCGCGCGATAAGGGCCCGTGGACACTTCCCGACCGAGCAAGCAGCCCTGAAATGTCTGTATCTCGCCACACGGGCTCTGGACCCCACCGGGAAGGGTAAGGCACGATGGGTTATGAGGTGGAAGCCAGCGCTCAACGCGTTCGCAATCACCTTCGAAGGCCGCATCACCCCGAACGGTGACTAACCGACGCCGAGGTCGGATCCACCGTTAATCGGACACTCCCGCCTTGCGCGAACAGATGCGACAGCCGCGTCCATATGTGCGGGCTTGAACGCGCGACCTCCAGGTGTGGGAGCACACAACGCATCTCCACCACACGATGGCGGCGGTGTGGGGAGCCACATTGAACGGAGTGAGTGGGTCGTTCTTGGTCGGATGCCAGTCGGCCGCGAGGTCTGGGTATTCGGTGCCGAGGGAGCGCGCAAGTTCTCGCTGCAGCTCAATTGCCGCGGCCCGGGACGCCCACGGCATCTCGGATAGCAAATATTCTTCGGCATATTCGATTCGGTAGTCGAGCTCCAGAAGCTTCATAAGGACGAGCTTGGCGCGGTCGAGCTCTCTGTCCTTTCGTGTCACGTGGACCTCGTTGGCTGTGATCTGCGGAAGGTCGACGCGGACGCGTACGACTGTCCAGCCTGCGTCGGTCAGTGCGGTGGTTTTGACGCGGTCCTGGTTTACGTTCTGTGGAAACTTGTGGTAATGGTGCCCGTCGAGCTCAATTATCAGCCGCCACTCGGGACAGAGCATGTCGCAATTGTAGGAACGAGCAGGGGATTCGAGGCGAACCTTTCGTTTGACCGGGTCGATTGGGACACCTGCTGCGATCAGTTCACATCGAAGTTTGATCTCTTCCCCGCTGGTACCCCAGAGCCGGCATCCTGGGCAGCCGCTTCCTTTGGTGCGGTGGCTCCGCTGGTTGATGGTGGTTTCCCATTCGTGACCGCAGGTTTTGCACAGCCACCAGACCTCTTGCGAGCTTCCAAAGCTGTACTGGTCCGGGCCGCGTCCGTTCCTGGCCCAGTTCCAATCCGCGGCGAGGTCGGGTCGGCGTTTTGTGAGGGAGTTTCCCGACTTCGGTGTCCTCATCTTTGCGTTGTGGGATCTCCGGCCGCATCGAGGGCAACCGTGCCCTGCAAGCCGAACACCGACCGTGGTCCTCCACTCAGATCCGCACTGTCGGCATGTCCACCAGACTCGGTCCCGAGAGGTGACGTGCTCTGCGCTCGCGTCAGAGTTCTTCGACTTGTGAAACTCTTCGAGAAGGTCAGGTCGGTGGCCGAGTGACATTGCATTCCGTTTGTTGGCCCGAGTTTGCATAGTGGTGCTAGTGCTGAGTTTCCAGCATGACGGGCACCCCATGATCCGGTGTGAACGTGTGGTCTCGGTCGACCGGATTCTTGTCCGAGGCGTGCTCAACCATTCATGCCCACACTTCTGGCAGCGCCACCAAATGGGCTTGTTGGTCCCGTAGCTGACGCGGTCCGCGGTGAGGTCGCCGTTCCGGTCTGGGTGCCATTCAACAACCAAATACGGTGCCCTCTCAGCGACTGAAAGCTGGCCTCGGGTCGTCATGCGCCGAAAGTAGCAGCGCGCACTGACAGTTGAAGCGGGGATGGCTCGGTCAGTGCGTGTGTTGTGGGGCTGCAACCCCGCGGTCATGTCGCGGATCCTCGCGGTGTGGTGGGGCCTTGGCAACGGCGGTCCGCTCGATTGCTGGGATGTCCGTGAATCATCGGACAGGGTTTTGCCTTTGGTTTGCCGCAGGGTATGGCGAATCTGCTGACTTGCGTCGAAGAAGGATGGCGAGGTGACGTGACCGCCAGCGGCGTAGCAGAGACGTCGGCCGGACGACGAAGGAGTTCGTATCCCGCCGCGGCATTGCCTTGTCGGTCTTCTGTCCACCAAGGTGGACACCCAACTGTGAGCACACTCGCGGGGCGATATGTACATCCGCTCACTCGCGATTGCGGAGGTCCCTGGTCCTGGCATCATTCCTACTCGAATATGCTTTCGGGAAGCCAGTCTGCGTCGAACAGCCGCGCGAGCTCCCCGAACGCCTCGAGATCGCCATCGACACTGGCTGATGTCACCATGAGCCGACTGATCATGATCCGAGCCGCTTGCTCCTCCACCGTTCCGGTGGCGAACAGGAGTGACCATGAGCAAACCTGCCCGTCGCGATGCGCGCGACCCATCGTTTGGCGTGCGGCAATTCCGGAGTAGCGAGGCTGGTGGAAGAACCCGATGCGGCGTGCGGATGAGGCTCGGGAACCGTCGACCATCAACTCGGACGCCTGCAGGTTGATCGAAGATGCGGTGTTGAACACCACGACCGGGTTGTGGCCGCGCTGAAATCTGATGCGCTCCGTTTCGAGATCGCCGCCGCCGAAGATGCGCGAGACGCCAATGCCGTGCTCCTCCACGAGGTTGGCTACCGGGTCGGCGGCCGTGGTGACCAATTCGACGGCGACGAGTACCTGGTAGCCGCGTTCGACGTGTGCGGCTACCAACTCGGCGGTCTGCGGGGCTCTCAGCATGCCTGCTTTCTGCCGGAACCGTATCAGGGCGGCACGGCCGCGGGCGGTGTCGTTCCCTTGGCGGGCGATCTTCATCGCGCTCCGGAACTCGCTCCAGTCCTGGTGGTACGCAGCCCATTGGGTGGCGGTGAAGTCGAGTGGCAGGCCGTCGATAGGTGGCGGCCCCCAGGGCGCGTCGCGATGCATCATGACGGGCGGGTCGCAGTCGGTCATCCATTTCCGGACGCGGGTGACGGCCTGATGCTGCAGCTGCTGAGAGCCTTTTGCTTGGTCGTTCCAGTCCCATTTGCCCTTGTCCCACCCGGGAGCCAGGGGAAGTCCGTGCTCGACCAGCTTCTTGCCAAGATCGGCCCACTCGCCCGGCGGGTCATCGTGCAGTTGCGCGAAAAGCGAAGACAAGTAGGTGTATTCGCCTGGGTGATGACCCGGCGTCGCCGTCACGGTGATGACGAACGGCGCCTTCTCCGGCGTCGCGGCGAGGCGGTTGACGCGCCGCTGGTACTGGGTGCGCTGGGCCGTGAGATGCCTGAATTGCTGTGCCTCGTCATTGATGACGAGGGAGAAGGAGTACTTCGGTTGGCCGTTGCGTCCGAGCAACTTCTTGAGCTGGTCCGGGGAGATGATCAGCCACCGATAGCCACCGTCGCCGAACGCAGCGAGGGCGTCGCGCCACGCGGCGATGGTGATCTGGGCTGGCCGGTCCACGGTGATGAGTACGGTGTCGCCGCCCCCCAATTTCAGCGCAGCTTTCGCGCCGAGGATTGCGCTGCCGGTCTTGCCTACACCGGGCTCGTCGGCCAACAAGAATCCGCGTCTGCCGTGGCGAAAGGCCGCCGCGATCGCCTTCGCGGCGTCCACCTGTTCTGGCCGCGGCATCTTGTGGAATCCGGTAGCGCCCGGTTGCCGCACGCCGTTAAGGTCCTCTTCGACCCAGCGAGCGTACGAGTACGGTTTCGATGCGTAGACGGCGAGTTCGTCAGGCAATTGAGTGCCGATGTAGGCATACGCTTTGAGTGCCTTGTAGTACTTGGCGCCGGGCGCGGATTCCCGGTATGGAACGTCGAGGATCCAGATCTGCTCCCCGTGCCTCGGGGTGGGTATCAGCGGCGCGGCGCTGGCTCGTCTGGGACTGGAGCGTCGCTGGGTGGTCTTCCGTGCGGCCATGAGTGCAGGCTATTCCCAAGGCGAATCGACGGGATCGACGACGTCGACTGCGGCCAGTGTGGCGGCGACCGTCGCAGCGGCTGGAGCCAAGGAATCGCGGGCTGTCGCCGCGGGCGCGAGGGCCGACGCAACGGCAGGTCGATTATCTACGTCGATGGTCTCCACAACCTCGGGTTCGGCCGACGGTTACAACGCTGTCGACACTATATTGATTTGCGACGCAGCCACGAAGCCTGGGAGTCGATCTCGATCTGCAGTTTCGACGACCATCCGAGGATTATCGCCCGGTCGTAACGCAGAGCGACCGTGAGCATCGCATCGAATGACCCCCTCGCTGCGCTGGGATCCGCGTCCGGTGCCTTCATCGTCCGCGACGGCACGCAGCGTATCCGGATCGCCGGCCATCGCGGCGCGCATCGGTGGCGCCGCGTCCGCGTCCGGGGCCGAGTCCGGGACCGGAAGACCGACGATGCGGGCGAGTTCCGCATTCGTCGGATTGCGCAGCACCTTCTCGCCGTGCCAGATCGCGACGGGAGTGTCCTCGGAGGCGACGTCCAGGCTGCGCAGCAGCTGCTCCGCCCATTTGTCCCGCTGCGGGTCCTCACTCTCGGATTTTCGATCCGGATGGGCGTCGGCCAGGGATCGCTGCGCAGCCCCGCACCGGTTGGTGGACGCGCTCGGTCCGGGGTCCGGACGAGTCGCTCGCCGGAGCGGCGGGGGATCGGCGGGCGGTGAGGGGATGCGGACCACGGGGTGAATATTGTTTTCGAGCTCGCACCACGGTGGGTCGTCCCCTTCGTTTGCGGAAGCATGTCGGGTTACGTACAATTTCTTGTACGTAACAACTGGAGGTGTGCTCATGCGAACCATGACCTACTCGGAGTCTCGCGCGCGGTACGCCGAGGTCCTCAACGCCGTCGTCGATGACCGGGAAGAAATCGTCATCACGCGGGCAGGTCACGAGCCGGTGGTGATGGTTTCGCTCGACGACTATGAGTCGTTGAAGGAAACGGCATACTTGCTCAGGAGTCCGGAGAACGCCCGCCGGCTGCTGGCGTCGATCGATCGGTTGGAGTCCGGCGGGGGAACTGTCCGGGATCTGGCTGAATGAAGCTTGTCTGGGACGAGTCTGCGTGGGAGGACTACGTCTGGTGGCAGGCGCAGGATCGGAAGATCGTCAAGCGGATCAACACACTGCTCAAGGATGTCGAACGCAACGGGAATGACGGAATCGGCAAGCCCGAGCCCCTCAAGCACGGTTTTCAGGGCTACTGGTCCCGGCGTATCACCGATGAGCACCGGCTGGTTTATAAAATTGTCGATGATCAGATCCGCATTGCTGCCTGCCGTTACCACTACGGACACTGATCGCGCTCACCACGGCGGCGGGGCTTGTCGACAACGACTACGGAATGGTTCTAGTCCACTGGCGTGACGCTCCGACTGTCCGCGTTTCGGGAGGGCGTGTAGGCACGATTGGTGGCTGAGGTGTGGCCGACCCACCGAGTTGGGAGACATCTTGGTGGCGGGGCTGCGTGGCCGGCTCGCGCTGGTATCGCATATTCCTGACGCGAGAATTGATCCGTACCGGTGAATTCGCGAATACCTCCGTTGATGTTCCGATGCGGTTCCTGCACGGAGTGGGGGACCCGGTGATCACTCCGACGCTGCTGCGCGGGTATGCCGAGCACACAGATGGTTTTCGGCTCGAGACGGTCGACGGCGTCGGTCACTGGATTGTCGATCAACGACCTGAGCTGGTGCTTAAGCGACTTCGAGCGTTCCTGCATGACACCTGAGGTGTATCGCTGATTTGGGCATTGACCGTGCCAGACATTGCAGAGAGATCGCCATCCGGTCTGGTCGCACCCACGATCCGGGGTGCAGGTGATGCACCGTACATCACGCTGGGCTCGTTGCAGACGATCGTTGTGAGGACTCGGGTGCCCGCGTGGTGGGCTCCCGTCGGTGGGTGCACGCCCTGTTGCGATAAATCGAAGCTCGTGTTGCTTCGGCCGGGCTTGGTGCAGGCCTGGCGGATCTGTGCGAGTGCGGATTCCCGCTGTTCGTGGACGGCGTGCCGGGAGCGGGACGCCGGCAATGGGACCGAGGATGTGTGAGCAGTTTGCCGCTACTGTCGTGAACGTTTCACTCGATTCGGGTGTCATCGCGCCTCGGTCTCGCAGGTTCAGTGGGGGTGACAGGTGGTCAGGATGCGTGACTTGATTTCCGGGGTGGTGGTGCAGACCATGCTGAAGGCGGCTTCCCGGACCATTCTCTCGGTGGGTTCGCCGCGTTGGACGGATGGGCTTCCTGCGGCGGTGGCGACGTAGTTGGCGGCGGTGACGGCGAATTGGCTGGCGCGGGCGCGGGCGTCGTAGATGTCTCCGTCGCCGCTGGCCGGGTTGCTGAGGGCCTCGCGGATGGTGGTGTGTGTTTCCCAGAGTTGTGAGGAGGGGTGTCCGATGCGGGCGGCTTCGGTCAGGCATGCTCTCGCCACGCCGAGGGCGAGGGAGCCGTTGATCCGGAGAACGGCGCGGTCCGCGACGCCGAGTCCGCCTCGACTGGGTTTGCCGGCGCGGATGACCGAAGTGTGGGGAACTTCGAATTCGCTGAAGGTCAGTTGCACGGTGTTGGATGCGTCGGCCGCGGACAGCGGGATTCGCTTCGAGTAGATGTTAGGGCCGTCGGTCGCGTCGATGAGGAAGGTGACGGTTTTGTCTGCTCGGGTGTCGTATGCGGTGACCCCGATGACGTCGACGTAGCCCCATCCCGTGACAAACGGCGCCCGCCCAGTAATGGTGTATCCATCGTCGGTTTCGGTGGCGACGACGAGGGGGTTGTCCGGGTTGGCGTAGCCGCTACCGGAAACGCCGGCCGTGATGGCGCCGCTTCGCAGGTCGGCGAGAAATTGTGCCTTGAGGGCATCGTTCCTCGACATCATCAACCGGAGCAGGGTCCCGTGGTGCTGGGCCCAGACGAATGCGGTCGCCAGGCACCCACTGACGAGGATCTCGCCGACGTCCGCGAGGGTGGTGACGGGGTCCTTGGAGGCGAAGGCGAGGCCGTAGAACCCCTGGTCGCGTAATGTTTCGAAGTGCGATTGCGGGATCATCCCCGACCCGTCCACCTCCGTCGAAGCGGGTCGCAGTACCTCGTCGGTGAGGTGCTGCGCTTGCTGTACCCAGTCAGTCATGTCGACACCGTATCCATCATGCGCCGCACCACGCCGACCCAGTGCAATGGTGGGCGGTACCGTTCATCCTTGACCGCCAACGAGAAGCGAACTGCGGCAGAGAGATCCCTTGAGACAACGCATGATCTAGGTAGCCCCGTATCGTCTTGTTGCCCTCAGAAGTTGCGTCCGGTTGATCATCTGGCGTGCGGCCCGGTGCCGGCGGGAGCGCAGTGCACCTCCATCCGAATGGCTCATCGGAGGTCAACTCGCTGATGTGTGGTGTGATCCAGGGTTCGGCGGATCTGAGCAAGCGCGGCTTGCCGCTGTTCGAGGGTTGCTTGTGTGGCGTTGCGTTGTGCGATCGCGGTGCGGCGGGCTGCCTGCTCACGGCGCCGTTCTGCGTCGGCTGTGGCGCGGAGTTGGGTGGGGGATGGCTCGGTCCAGTTGATCTGGGTGAGTCGCCAGCGGAGCAGGGCGGCGGGTGCTTCGATGTGGTCGGTCCTGGGCCAGGTCCAGCCGCGTTCTCGGGTGTCTCGGTCGAGGGTGTGTGCGATGTCGTGACCGGTCCAGTGGGTGGTGTCGATGCCCGCGGCCCGGAGGGTGTCGCAGATGTGGCCGATATGGTCGTGGGCGAGAACAGGGGAGCGGGAGGCGAGGGTGGCGGCTGCTCGTTGGAGGTGGAGCGGTCGAGGTTGCCGGGTGGATGTGGTGTGCCGCGCATATGCGCGTTGGTGAGTACTTCGTAACGAAAGAATATGTGTAGGAACGTAAGAACTGGGGGATAGGGTGTCAGCGCCGGTGGCCTGGGGATGAGTTGCGGTGGTGGGTTGTTGGGGTCGTGTGCGGTGGCGTGCGAGGCGTCGGGTGGCGCGGGTGCGGTGGGGCCGCTGGGGTCGGCTCGCGGGTGGGGGAGTGGTGTCGACGATGTGTTTCGGGGAGCTGAGTGCCCACACGGAGGCTGCTTGGTGCTGTTGGCCGCCGTGGTGGACTTCAGCGGCCATGTATTCGTGGGTGCGGAGTGTTCGTCCGCGTTCGAGTTCGACGCCCATGTGGAGGGTTTTGAGCACGCGGCGGGCGCGGTTGACGACTGAGAGTGAGACGCCGGCGTGGTGTGCGATGAGTTGCCGGGAGGCGGTAACACCACGGCCGGTGGTGGAATCCGCGAATCGGGCATGGGCTGCGGCGACGGCCATCAGGCGTTCGATGCTGATGCTGTGGGTGGTGAGTGCGGCCTGGCCGATGGTGTTGTGGGTGATGTGGTGGCGTACCTGGCGTAACCATTCGATGCGTCCGGACCAGACGGGGATGGTGGCTTCGCATCCTGGTGTGGTGGGGAGGGTGAAGGAGTTGCCGCGTTGCCCGGTATCGCGGTTGTACTCGTGGAGCTCGTTGATTGCCTGGGTGGCGGCGTAGACGGACGCCTCCCAGGTGTCGACTTCCGAGGACTGCGGAATGCGCGTCCCGCCGCAGGCCGACGACCTGGACTCGGTGGGCGAAACGAGTTGTGTTGAAGCTGATTTACGGCATGCGTTAGCATGAGACGACATACCTGGCATAGGTAGGTCCCTTCGGGGAATGCAGTACGAGTGTCGGAAGCAGCGAACCTCCGACTCTCACCCTCAGAGAATGTGACGGCTCGGCGAGGCCTTCACCCTCGTGGTTGAGGAGGACGAGCGAGTCCTCCTCAACGCATGCCGCGGAGCGGTTCGTGAATCCGAAGCCACCCCACCAAGGGGGTTTTCGTGTCTCTGAGGGTCTACGAAATGAAGTTTGATCATCGGGGTCGCGCGGTGGTTTGGGTCAGGGGCATCGCCTCGCTATGGGCAGGTTTGGGTGCCGACTCGCCATGGCCGGCCTAGTGCATCGCAGAGTGTCAAGATGGACTGTGGTCGAAGTGGTCAAGCCGAATGCGGTGCGGGCTGGAGGGAAGAGATAGCCGCTGTGGGGCTGGGACCGAGCGGATCTGCCCGATGATCGCCGCCGTGGGATCGCATAACCCTTCACAGCCGAAAGATTGCATGGTCACCCGAGTTCCCTAGAACAGGCAGCTGGTCTGTATTCGGCGGCCCGCAGTCTTCCACTCGACGCGCCGGACTGCTTATCCGTCATGAAAATTGCGGCTACTACTCGCCAATCAGAACGCATTTCCACGCTGCTCCTCTCCCATGTGGGCTGCACTCAACTTCGTCGCCCACTGCTCTCCCATACTCGGAGGAAGATCCTGGAAGGGGGACGTGTGTGACACGAACGCTGCAACCTTCTAATCACTGCCGTGCGGCATCGCTTCACGTGGAGTCTTCCGCAGCTGTCCCAAAGAATCCCGCCTAGCAGATGGTGTGCAACCGCCGTGATGGAGTGGTGGCGTGGCAAGACACCTGTCCCGACTCAACGAAATTGATGAGAAACGACATCCTGTTCCCGAGATGCATCAGATTGGCCGTGTCGACCTCGTCGCGCGGCTCAACCAGTCGGATGCACACGGACAGTGGCCTGTCGTCGCAAACTTCCTGGAAAGCAACACCCGCGATCGGAGCGCTGGTCAGGGACCCCGAATCAAACTGCCTTTGCCGGGGTCAGATTGGCCGCAGTTCGCATCAGATTCACCGAGTCGACCTCAGATGCAGTGAGCCATGACAACAACTGGATTCACCAACCAGCCCTTGACACGTGCGATACGCTCCACACAGCGCAACGGAGAGAGCAAGGGTGGAGCGCAAGCGCCGCTGGAGGATTCTCTCGCGCTCAGGCAACAACTTTCTGTGCCCCGCCGAGCCCATCCAGAGGTGAAATGTCCCAGGCATTGCGTCTCATCGAATTGCTGACTTCGCAATCCCACACACTAGCCTGGACGGTTCCCTTCGCCTCCGTCGCCTTTCATCAACCCGGTACCGTGACGAGCAAGCCTCTGTGCGCCGAGCGGTTTCCGTTCGCCTCTGACTGATCCGCGAGTGCATACCCGTTGCGGCGCTCTTATCGTTCTGAGTGATTGCCAGGGGCACGAGACGGGATACCGATCGCAAGATGCGATCGGTATCCGGCCGGCGATCGTGCCGGCAATTGGCTGCACACAAGCGACATTGATCGTTCTGAGGCAATAACGTTCCGGGCGGGCATCAGGCTGCCAACTTCGTCATGCGCTGACGGACGGCGGGAACGTATGCCTGGGTCTGGGCGAATGGCGGAATCCCGCCGTAGGTGACGATGGCACCCTCCCCGCCGTTGTAGGCGGCGATGATCAGATCGGTGAAGTCGCCGCGGACGGCCCCGCTGTCATGATGCGGTCGAAGGTAGTCGGCGATGTGGCAGAGATAGCGCCCTTCCGAGGCGATCGCGTCGTACGGATTGAACGGGTCGGCAGCGTTCGGTGGTTCCGTGTTTCCGTCTCGATCTAGACCAGAATCCGTACCGAATGCCTTCCAGGTCCCCGGCATGAACTGACTCATTCCTTCGGCGCCGCCCTGGTTTACTCCATCGCCTGTGCTGACGGCCTTCTCATTGAACCCGGACTCTTGTTGAACGATGCCGGCAACGAGAACCGGACTCACCTCTGGGCACAGTGACCCAGCGGCCGAGACTGCGTTGGTGTATTGCGGCGGGATGCTGCCAGGGGCGAACTTGATCTGATCACCGACCTCGGGCGGGCACGGCTCCGTGGTGGTCGTACCGCCCGAGCTGCCGTAGTGGGTGTCGGCGGTCGGCATCCCGCCGCCTGTGAGTGTGACGTGTACGTGGTCGAAGTGGTTTGCGGTGTAGCCGTGACGGTCCTCCATCAGTGACCAGTCGCCGGTGCCATCCCAGTAACGCTGTTGCCAGATCACGGACTCGACGTTGAGGGCCGCTTTGTTCTGCTGGAGGTACAGGGCGATCTTGTCGCCGAGCGCCTTCCCTTGGGCGCTCGCGGAGTCGGGAATCATGATGTCGACCGCGCGCCCGTCGGGGTGGTCCGGGGCGACGTCGTCCGTTGGGCGCCATCCGCCGATGCTGGTGATCTCGGGGAAAGCTGCCGCGATGGTGCGCATGACGCGGATCGAGTCGACCTGCATGTGCGCTTCGCTGCCTTTGTCGGCGGGCAGCCGCGGTAGATCTCCACCGGTGGAATCGGTATGTGCGACCAACTCTGCTGGTCCGCCATTGGGCGAGATGGTTCCTTGTTGTGTGAGCCACGGAATGGGATCTACTCCGCCGCCCAGTGACCAGCCTCCGGGGTAGATGCCGAAGTGAAGGTGCGGTCCGCTCGACTGTCCTTCGCTGCCCACCTTGCCGATCAGTTGGCCCGCTGTGACCTTGTCTCCGGTGTGGACGAGGACTCCGGAGGCCTGCATGTGCCCGTAGAGGGATTCGACGATCCGGCCATCGATGGTGTGCCGGATCCGAATCCAGTGTCCGTAGCCGGCGGCGGGCTCGGCGGCGATGACTTCGCCGTCACCGGCGGCGTAGAACGGGGTGTCCAGTGGTGCTGCGTAGTCCTGGCCGTCGTGCATGCCTCCCGCGCGCATACCGAAGGGTGAGCTGATGGTGTAGGTGCCTTCGGCCATCGGGACCGCGAGGGATCCGGGCTTGATTCCCATGAGGCTGCCGCCCCCGGCGTCTGGCACAGGTTGGCCGCAGTTCGTGTCACTGCCAGTCGTCGCGAGGATGACCAGAATCGGAGCCATCATGATGACCATGGCGAAGGCGGGCATGCCGGCGAGCAGCCACCACCACTTTTTCGAGCTGCCGTCCTGTGTGTCCGGGGTCGACGGTGGTGTGTCGAGGAGCGTCATCAGCGAGCTCGGTGGGCCAGTGCGCTTGGCTTGACCAACGGCGCGGATCCGGACTGCGCGGCGGCAGCGAGCAGCTGAGCAGTCTTCGACGCTGAACCGTTGGGGATCCCTGTTTCAGGAGAGGCGGGTCTGGCTGGTCGCGGGGTGCGGCTCGGTGTAGTCGGCAACATCACCGGCGCCCCAGATGAGGTGGTGAATGCGCGGAATCGGCGACCGTCCGGACCACTGGTTGTCGTGGCCGAGGCACGGACCTGGCCAGGGTGGGCGACCGGCAATGACGGGGCGACCCCGATGGGGTGCTTGATGCCGGCCTTGTCCGACACCGCCGTTTTCGACAGTCGACTCCGGACAGCGTCGGCAGCAGCGTTCGTAGCGGCGGTTCCACGACTGGTCTGGGCACCGACCGCGCCGGAGGTGGACTTCGGGTAGCTGTCGGGATCGGCGATCGAGTCGACCTTGTTCTTCGCTCGCTTCGCCGTCGAGGAGAGGACCCGTCCGGCAACCAGCACTGCAGCCGCCCCGCCGGTTGCTGCGGTCGACGTGGCTCCGGCTGTGACCTTTCCGGTCGTTGCCGCGGCAGTGCCGGACTTCTTCGCTAGTGCTCCTGCTCCCTTCACCACGGCCTTTCCGCCCTGGTACATGTGGCGTCCGTTGGCGGCCATCGCAGCGATGTCGCGCGCTGTGGTGGGCGTCGAGCGACTGATGGCGGTCGGTGCGGCGTTAGGCCGTTTAGCCAGAATTGTTGCCAGGTTGTCCGACATTCGCTTCATTCCCTTGACCGCTCGGCGGAAGAGGAGAAGTGCGGTGACCAGGAAGATGTCGACGAAGAACACCGTGCGGATCAGGTTCGATTCGTCTGCAGCGAAGAGATCCTCGACAACCATGACGTATCCCACGAGGAAGACGATGGCGAAGATCATCTGCAGCAACGCCATTGCGGCGTTGGCAATGGTCCGCCAGAACTGCCCGCGCATCGGGGGTGCGATGGCGAGGACGACTCCTGGTATCGATTTGATGGCATTGCCGATCGAGACACCTGCGGCGATGATCAATCGGCCGGCGAGGTAGATCGCGAAGGCCATGAGGAGTGCGCCGGCGAAGTTCAGGAAGAACAGGCCCATCGCTTGTCCGGGACCGGGGTTGTCGGCATAGGCCTTCATCGGCCCGTCCTCCCCCTCACACTTGGCGATGGCATCTTTGACGCGGTCTTCCGGTTTCGCGTCGGGATTGATCAGGTCAAGGGCTACGCCTGCCCCAGGGGCGACCTCGGAGACGACGTCCTGCGCTTTATCCGCGAGTCCAGGTTCCTTGGGCGTCGCGAGGTACGCGGCGTCGAACTCTTTGACGCATTTCCCGTTGTTTTCCGGGGCATCGAGAACGACTCCGAAGTTGATCAGTTGCGTTGGTTGGCGGATGAACGTATCGATGAGTTTCGATTCGATCGTGTCGATCTCGGTCTGCGGGTTTCCGCTGGTATCACCACCGTTCGCGAGCCCTGAGGCAACTTCCAGGCCCGCATCTCGCGCCGACAGCACCAGCCCGTCGTCCCCGAGGACCCGGTCGACCGGGTTCGAGAGAACGCCCACGGCCGCGGCCGCGATGACGCAGGACATGAGGAGCTCGTAGATTCCGGTGGAGAATCGGCCGCGGATGATCCAGATGGCGACGCTGAGTCCGGCGACTGTGAGCATCAGCGGGGTCAACGCGAACTGGTTGGTGATGGAGGTGACCGAGTCGGCGATGGTGCGCACGGGGGTGAGGATCAGGTCGAGCCATTCGAACGAGAGCACCCAGGTGATGAACCAGATGGCCGTTGCCATCAGGAAGCGGAAGACCTCGTATTCGAGGGTGATGATGTACGCCCAGATCATGCGCCAGCCGCCGCCCACCGAGGCGTTGCCTTTGTCGATGGACAGGAAGTAGCTCCACGCGTCGATGCCGTGCGAATCTTTCAGATTCATCCAGGCGAAGAACGGGTTCGCACCGCCGCCGCCGGCGGGATCGGCGAGAGCCGGGGTGGCCACGATCATCAAGATGGCGCCGGCCGCGTGCCAGCCGGCGATGAGGCGGATGAGTAGCCGGCTCCACCAGCGTGCCCACAGCCAGCGGGTTACCGGACGGGTCAGGTGTATCAGTGCGGTCAGCCAGGATTGCGGAATCCATGCGGTGACAAGCCACAGCAGTGAGCGTGTGGCCGCGGCGCGGACACTGAAATACTCCCGGGGTTCGGGGGTGCCGACCACCTCCCGTTCACGGGAGGGCGCCGCGGCCGCGGTCATGATTTCACCAGCTTGGTGTCCTTCGGAGTGGTCGACACTGCAATTCGGCGAGACTCGGTTGCCGGCAGCAGCGTCTTGATACGACCGACGTTTCCGCTGCCATCGCGCATGTAGCCTTCACCGCGGCGGTGAGGTTCGACGTACTTGTCTTTTCCGGTTACCGGAGCTGTCTGCTCCATGTATTGCTTGACCAGTCCGTCGTCGTCCGGGTCGAGGCCGAGCCATTCAATGGCGCGCTTGGCGAGGGTGTCGTCTGTATGACGGTGCGCGATGCGGGTCTTGATCAGTCCGCGTAGCTTCGGGGTGCCGAACGCGCAGTCCTGGTCGCCGAGTCCCACGGCGGCCGAGGATTTGCGGCCCTGCAGCACGAAGTCCTCGACGATGTCGATTCCGTCGTCGGCGCCCAGGAGGTGGTGTGCCTCGTCGACGAGGAATAACGCCATCTGGTCGGGGTCGGCGAAGCACTGCCCGCGGGCGAGCTTCGCGATCAGGGTGTACACCGCGTGACCGAATCGCTTCTCCAGCGGCAGGTTCTCGTAGAGGTGCTGCTTCTCGGTCTGCAGCTGGGTCGGCAAGTCGACCTTGTGGGTGCGGAAAATGATGCCGGGAGCAGTAATGGGCAGCGGGGGTAGATCTGTGCCGAACAGTGCCGCCGCGTAGGTGCGGCGGGCGTAGACGTTCATCGCTTCGCCGAGCTCGTGGGCGTGGGCGATCGGGCAAGCACCGGACAGGAGGTGTTTGGTCAGCTCGCCCAAACCCTGGTAGGGGTGCTCTGCGCGGTACTCGGGCTCGAGCGCCTTCGCCAAGGCGATGCCCAGGTCTGAGGATGGCTGGATCCGGAGCAGTGTCAACAACACGGACTGGGCCATTTCTGCTGCGATCCCGGCGTCGAAGATCCTCAGTGGATCCATGCTGTATTCGGGTTCGACGAGGTCGACCACGACTGCCTCGGTGACGGCGCGGGCCCAGTTGGCGTACTCGCCGAGGTCGCTTTGGTCGATACCGATGACCTGTCCCCCGCAGTCGACGACCTGGCCGGCGATCACCTTCATGGTGACCGACTTGCCCGATCCGAGTTCACCGGTGACCGCGAAGGATCCGGACTGGTCGCGCAGGGACTTTCCGGCGACGTCGTGGTGAACCACACCGATCCGAGAGGTGGTGATGTTCAGTGCCAGTAGCGGACCACTGCCATCGCCGAGATCGTTGCGAATGAACGGCATGTACGCCGCGAAATGCGTCGACGTGGTGATCTGGGCGAACTCGCGGACGATCTTCGATGTGGGAACGCCAGGCAACATCGCCCACCACAGGTCTTCCTGGTAGCCGACCGGTGCGACCACCTTGTATTCCTGCTGTTCGAACGCTTTCGCCAATGCCTTCGCGTCAGCGAGTGCGCGCTCCTCGGAATCGGCTCCTACCGCGAATAACGCCGTCCAGGCAACCTCGACCTCATCGCGGTTCGTCTCGAGCAACGAGGTGTATTCGGTCAACGCGGCGGCAGCGAGGTCGAGAACACCTTGGCCGCCGGCCAACTCTCCTTCCCGCTGTTCGTACTGCTCCTTCAGGTTCTCGAGCGCGCGCTTGTTCGCTCGCATGACATCGGCACCGGCGGTGACCTTGAGCCGTACCGCGAAATCGACATCGATATCGCCGAAGTCGTCAGCGAGGGTGAAGAACTCCGAGCCGGGGAAATAGACGCCACCGGCGGGGGTGTCAGCGAGCGCGAGGAGCACTTGGTAGGAGGCAGGGTGGTCGACGATTTCGTACGGCTGGTCGACTTTCAGGACCCGACTGAACGTCGGGACCTTGCCTCGCCAACCCGAGGCCTTCTCTCGATCCGATTGGGCGCCCTCGTCGATCCGGCATGCGGACAGGGCGGCACCTGACTTTGCTCCTGGCGTCACGACTGCGTCCGGCAGGTCAGGGTCGATATGCAGTCCGCGCGTCATCGCGTGCCGCCACAGCCACACCATCTGAGCGGGAGTGGCAGGTTGCGCATCGAAGACACCGGGGATGTCGGCCATGATCCGGTTGGCCTGCCGGACACGGGCCCGGATCTCGTCATCGTCAATTGCGGCCCGCGGCAGCCCGATGCAGTCGGAGAGTGTGGTCCAGGCCGAATGAGCCGCGGCCTTGACCTGATCGACGACCCTGGGTGTGGTCAGCGGAATGCTCAGCCAGTAGATCCGCTGGCCTGGGCGGTATAGCTCGATCGAGTCGAGAGTCGCTTCGCATTCGGTTGCCCAGTCCGGGTGTGCATCGAGATCGACGCCTTCGGTCATTCGGGAAACGACGGCCTCGGCGCTCAACGATGCTGCAATGCCCATCAACAGTGACTCGCCCGGAAGGGCGCGGACGAGCATCGTGTGCAGGGTACGAGCAGTGCGCTTGTCCACGTCGGGGCGGTAACCGTAGTCGATTCCCGTGAGCACGTAGTCCGCCCAGACAACGCCGGACTTCGTCCACCGGATGTTCGCGGCCATTGACAGCGTCGGCTGTTCCATAGTGGCGGTGCTTTCTACTAGGAGGCGCCTGCAGCAGCCAGAGCGAGGAGTTCCTTGACGCTCGATCGGCCGGCGCGATGGGTGGGCCCGCTCGCCGGTGTGGGCACCGGAGCGGAGGTCGGCGGTCGTGGTGCGACATGTTCCGCCGATGCGGTTCCGGTGACCTCGGCGGTGGCGATGTGCACGGCCTGCGGGATGACCGTGGCGCTCAGTTCGGCGGCCGTCGGGTCGGCAGTGATGAAGCCACTCGGACGCACGAGGTGGGGTGGCCGGATGGTCACCCGGCGGCCGTTGATCTGGATCTTGGCACCGGCCGGCGCGAAGGCTGCGGCGCAGATTCCCTGTGCCACTGAGGCGGGGCTCCGGCCGGCAAACCGGAGTTTGCCGACGACAAAGACGGTGCCCAGTGACCAGAAGGCGAAGAATCCGACGTTCCAGGAAATGCTGTCCCGAAGCCACAGTGGATGCAAGAGCCACAGGAGCCCACCGACGATCGCACCGCTGACGGCCTGCGGAACAGTATAGGGACCGAACGGCAGCTTCTTTCCGTCAGGTGTACGCCCGATCAGCTGCGGCACCTTGCGAGCGCGGGTGAAGTTCTTGATGACTTCCCCGGTGGTGCGCTCGTCGCTCATCGCAGCACCGGCCCACTCGTGACTTCATGCCGGCGAGGCCGCGAACCCGGTTCCGCAGTGCTAGCTACATCGAACATTGGAGCCTCCTTGAAGAGGTCGTCGCGCAATGAGGTCATTGCCGACAAGTCGTCTTTCAGCCGGTGCGAACGGGCGGAGATCACACCGGCAGGTCTAAGCCGGAACTTGGCTCGGCCACGATGTGCACCACGGCGGGAGCGCTCTCCAACTCCTCACCTGTCGAGTCCTTCAGGACGTCCATGTTGAAGACGACCCACAGTGCTGCGCCGCCGATGAGCGCGGAAATGATGAGTCGGGCAACTGTGAATGAGGCCATCAGATTCTTGAGAAGAAAGAACAAAACGAGGCAGCCGGCGGCCGACTGGAGGAGCAGCTTGCCGTCGCTAGTGATCTCCTGCGCCTTGTCGAAAAGCCCTATTGCGAGGACCGCGTTGCTGGGATCGGTGGCTGCGAGCGCAGTGGACATGATGGGTTACCTTCCGGATGAATGAGGATCGGTTCCTGACGGCGAGAACAACGGCACGTCGCCGGCAGTCGGCACTGAAAGTGCGGGGGGCTGCCTTGATTCAGACGATGCGGACTCCGGGGCATCCGCACGTGGTGTGGTCGAGTTCGGTGTGGTCGTTGACGAGGATGGTGTTCGGGGTGCCGCCGGCGGGTACAACGGCGTTGCGTCAATTGCGCTGACCTCCCACCGGCCGCCGCGTGAGGTCATCGTCAGCGCGTACTGCCCACTGACCGAATCGGCCTCGGTGACTTTCTGCGCTGCCGTCACCAGGAGGCGCACAACATCGCCGTCAGGCCGCTGTGCCGATGCACTGGCAGCGCTCAGGTCTTCCGACGAATAGACATCGGTGATTGCCACGCTGCGATACGGCGCCGGGACAATCGGGGCGATCGAAACCCCCGGCGTGAGATAGCGGGCTACTTCCCCGTTGCCGGTCAACATCGCGGACAGGAACTCGTGCGCGGACGTGGCGATGGGATGGTTGGCGACCCGGTACTTGTAGCCGAGTTTGACGTCGATCGAGGTCGACGGTTCAGCTACTTCGGCGGGGAATGCGGCCGCCCTCACGCCCGCTTCGGTAACCACAACCGGCACCTGAAAGTAGCGACGAACTGTGGCCGCATTCGCGTTCGAGGCGGCTCGAACTGACACCGAGACCGTCACCGCGTATGTCCGTGACTTCTGCTCGAAGTCGATCGACGCGACGGCCGGATCAGTCGCGGCAAACAACGGCGCGGTCGGAAGGCTGGGGTTTCCCGAGACGAAATGATCGAGTTCTTGTTCATTCCCACGCGATGCCTGGAGCCAGGCAACGACGAACTGCCGAGCAAGATCTTCGGCTTTCGCTTGACCGATTGTGTCGACGGCCGCGGTGTCCTTGGTGGCGTTGTCGGTGAGGTTTGGAGTGGGCGAGGATCCGAAGACGACAAGGATCAAGGCGACTGTTCCGGCGCCGAGTGCGGCGAGGATTCCTGCCCTGAGAATTCGGGTGGTCCACACCTGCCGAAGGCCCCACTGTGCACGCTCCGCGCGCGCCAACTCCTCGGCTTCGTCGACAACGGAGTCGGCGCCGTTTTCGGTCGCGGGATCGGTCGTGCTCTTGGGGCTGCGGCCGAAGTTGTTGATTTTCGCGAGGTCGATTTTCATCGGATGCCGGCTTCTGTCGTCGGGTCGGGGGATGTGCAAGCGGGGACGGAATCCGCGATGTCGAGTGCGCACGCGCGCGACAGCGCGGCGCGCGCGGCTGGCGCTCCGACGAACACCAACAGCCACAGCGAAGTGCTCGCCTCTTCATCGAGAGGGTTCACCGCCAGGGCTGCCGCGACTCGGCGGATTTCTTCGGTGACGGCGTGCACGTAGCCGAGATCGTGCAGCTGGGCTTGCAGCGAGTTGTCGAGCTCGTGCATCCGGTCCTCCTGGCGACTGGGGTGTGGAAGAGCGCCACACAGAAAAGGTGGGCTGTACTTGGAGGAAGATCCGGGTCCGGGGGGCTTGAGTGACATCGCTCGCGAAACTTTTTGAAGTTTCTTCTGCTGTCGCCACTGGGTTATTGCCTCAGCCGAAAGAGCGCACGTGAGGGGCACTCCCTGCCCACCGCCGCACTGCCGGAACCTTCACGGCAACAACGCCTTGGCAATAACCGACAACCCCTCCGGCAACAACAAACATGCAGGTCAGAGGCAATATCCGGTTGCTGCACTGGGCGCGAGACCACCTCGCCCGCGCCCAGAGGAGACCGATCGTGGAAACGTCCACCCACGCCCCCACCGCCACCACAGCGTCATCGGCAACGCCGGTTCGTAGCACCGCGCCGAGCAATCTGTACAGCCGCTTGAACACCGAGTGGATGTACCTGTGCGCTCGCCCCGTAGCCGCCGCCGAAGTCTTGACGTGGTCGGTGAGCCAGGACGCGCTCCGTGAGGTCGCGGATCTCAACGATCTCGCCGCGGCGCACCGCCGAGATCGTGATGGTGTGCTTCTGGCACTGCTGACACTGCATCAGGAAGGAAGCTCCCTTGCCGGGCGAGCGCTACTGCAGTTGATGCTCGGCAAGCTCATCGCCCTGACGCGCCACGCACGGGTCAGTGGGCACGATCGGTTCCACGCGTGCGATGAGAGAGCGGCCTCCACGGTGGCCACGTTCATGTCTCTGATCGCCACCTACAGGCCGTCCGGTGAGAACGTCTACGCGGCGCTCTTCCTGCACACGCTGAAGAAGATCACGCGTGAGGAAACCTTCGCCCAGGAGATCCCCGCCTCCGATGTCATGGACGAGTCGGACAGTGCTGAGAACGAGCCGGAAGCGGATATCTCTGCATCAGCTCTGCTCGCCTGGGCGGTCGACAAGAAGGTCATCAACGACCTCGATCGCACCCTGATTCAGCGGGCATACCTCGAGCAGACCGATTGCGACCTGGCCGGGATCGCCGCGGAGGTGGGGATGACTCCGGCAGCGCTTCGCCAGCGGCTCTACCGCGCGGTCACACGCCTTCGTAAAAGTGTCGCCGCCTCCAACCAGCCGCCTTCTCGACCCCGGTTTGCACGTGGTCGTCGTCGGACCGCAACGACTACTGCGGCGATCTGATGGCCCGTAGTTTCGTGCCTCTGTTCACCGTCATGGTCTTCATCGCGGCGGCGCTTCTTCTGACCGAAACGTCCTTGCTCCTCGCAGCGACGCGAGGATTCGATGCTGCACTCACCCACCCCACAATCACTCGTCCCGGACTGCTCGCCGAGTCCTCGCATGCGATGAACAGGGTCGCTCTCACTGTCGCCGACTTCCTCCCCCGCGACATCACCACTCACATTGACAGCGGTCGGGTCATCGAGCCGGCGCTGCATCGCTGACGAAAAGAGAACACTCATGACGAACCTTCACGCGCCAACTTCTGCGGGCGGTCGCACCAATCACAGTGCCCGGGTGCCCCTACTCGTCGCCTTCTTGCACGCTGCACTCCTCGCCTCCCTCATCACGGTTGTGTCGCCACGTCAGGCCGAGGCGGTGCCGGCATCGTCGGGCTGCCCGGCAGTGGAAGTGGTGATGATGCCGGGAACGTTCGAAACGGACTCGACCGCTAATCCTGACATCGCGACGGGTCTGCTCAAGCAGGTCACCGATCCCCTTTCCCAGCTGTTCGGCAGCTCCATCAAGATCACCTACCCGGCGTACGAAGCGTCCGCCTTCAACAAGGGCAAGACCTATGGCACCAGTAAGGCATCCGGCATCAAGGCCGGTGCGCGCGTGATGCAAACTCGTGCAACGCAATGCCCAAACACTCAGTTCGCACTCGGCGGCTACAGCCAGGGTGCGGACGTGGCCGGCGACTTGGCATGGTTGATCGGACACGACAAGGGACCGATCCCCGCAGAGAAGTTGATCGCTGTCGGGCTTGTTGCAGACCCACGACAGAGTTTGAATGGCGACAACACTCTCGTCGGTCCGCCCGTCGACGGTGTTGGGATCGCGGGGGCCAGGCCGGGCGGGTTCGGAAAGACTGCTGCAGTCACGCGTTCGTACTGCGCCCCCGACGACCTCTACTGCTCGACCAACGCCGGCAAGGATGGATTGCTCGCAGGACTTGGGCGGGTGCTTGCGCAGCCTCCGACTGCTTCCGGTCCGCAGCAGAGCGATGGATCTCAGCCCACCACCGCGGGTCTGCAGAACGCCTTGGTGTCCGACTACTCGAAGGTCGATCTTCCGGGATTGGCTGGCAACATCGAGACCCTGCAGCAGCAGCTGCAGTCCGGCGCTCCGAATCTGGAGAGCATGGAATCGGCAGCGACAGATGTTGCCAACACCCTTGTTCCGGTGGCCGATACGACGAGCTGGGTCACCCAGAATCCGGCCGTGGAACAGACGCTCAAGGCGGCGGACGCTTCGACTCCCGAATACGCCGCCGGTCAGATCGTCGACAAGGTCAAGGGCATCGACTTGGGGAGTGCATTTCAGGCCGCGGACACCATCGCGCGGACAGTTCAGAATGCCTCTACGCCGGATCGGGTACAGCAGCTGCAGACCTCGGTGGACACCTTGTCCACTCAGGTCTCCCCCTTGGCCGCCGCTCCGGCCGATGGTCTGTCACTCGCGGCGGACGCACTCTCGATCATCAAGCCGAGCGTGCTCATCAACCAGGTCACGCACATCGGGACGAACGCATTCGACCTCGCCAACAACATCCCGCCAGTTCTCGACATCTTGTTCAACCGGATCCCGCACATCGTTCTCGATCCGGGTCTCGATCCGATGTCAAAGGTCAAGGCTGTCCACGCCGATTTCGACCGCATCAACGTCCTGTTCGAGCCACTCATCAAACTCGCCGCCGGACTCGACTACAAGACGGCTGCGGCCCTGATCGCGATGATTCCCGACCCGTCCGGCGCCGCACAGATCATCTCGATGATCGTCGGCCTCGTCGGGAATCTCGACATCATCGGTCTGGCCAACACCGCCGGCGAACTCCAAAAGCAACTTTGGCACGCCATCGAAACCGGCGACATCATCGGAGCCGGCCTCGGCGCACTCCCACACATCCTCGACTTCGCGAAGATCGCGGTGGGCACACTCAACGGTGGCCAGAAAACCGAGGCGTCCAAGCTCGGTTCAGCGTCTGCGTCCACGACGACCGGACAGCAGCCCACCCAGCAGTCACAGGCTGGGGACCTAGGAGGGCTCGCCTCGAGCCTCACCGCCTTGGCAGGCTCAGACGGTGCAGACGCCCTCTCCCAGATCGGTGCCGAAGGACTCAAGTTCGCCTCATTCATCGGGTCCGGAACTCACCAGAACTACGGGGGACTCGTCGTCGATTCATCAGGCACAACGGCCCTACAGGACATGACCAACCACTTCCGCGATCCGATCGCGACGGCGGTGGCTAAACCGATCGGTGCTCACAGTGTCCTGCAGAAATGAAGCACGCGTGACCGCTCAAATTTCCGTCCCGACGAACGGCGAGTGTGAGGCCCACTGATGACGAAACCACCACCGCAACAAAGTGCTACGCGATTCACCCGTTCATCCCGGATCCCTTCCCTGCCGCCACGGTCACTCACATGGATCCGCGACAGCTTCTGCCTAGCTACAACCGGAGTAGGTATCTGTGCCGCCGCCCCGCTGTTCGGGTACAGCGCCCTCCCAATGCCTGCCTCCGCAGGATTCTCGATCGCCGCCGCCTACACCGCAGTAACAGGCAAGCGAAGACAGCTTCGCGATGCCGACGTCGACGAGGTGGTAGAGAAGCTATGTCCGATCGTGGGGCTACCGGAAGCGAGCCGGGCGGTCCTGTCCACAGCAAGATGGAGTCGTCGCGAATGGCCAGGACATCCGCGGAAACTTACCGTGCACTACGACTCGACCCAGGCACTGAATGATGAAACGTGGCTCGCCGACATCTGCGAGATCTTCGAACACCAGGGTTGGGGCTTCTTCGAGCTCGACAAGCATGACCCCGCCCGCCGCCGGCTGATCTTTACATCCGCCGCCGAACCGAACCGAGAAGCCCCAGACAGTGACCAGGTCACACGCGCGAAGCGGATCGTCACTCAACTGCTGGGGCCTACCGCAGCCGCAACAGCGATCGAAGTTGACGTTGAAACCGGCGACGTCACCTCGATGGAAGTCCGCCACGAACTCGGCCCGAAACTGGCATCGGAGGGATACCGGACCCGAGTCGAACGAGGAATGAGCGCGACATTGCCCGGTCGCTGGCGAGCAAAATGGAACCTTGAGACGGACTGGGTCCGGTTCGAACTACGCACAGCGTTCCTCGACAGCATCTGGTTGCCGAAGACAGACCTCGACCCTGACGCGGATCTCCTCGCCAGCTACGACTCGGTCGAAATTCCCTACGGTATCGACGAAGACGGCAACGAAGTAGTGTGGCGACCAGCGATCGACCCGAACATGATGTTGATCGGACCACCCGGCAGCGGTAAAACCGTTACCGCGCACAATCTCTTGGTCAATTTCTCACGACGTGGATGGCCGATTTGGGTTCTCGATGGAAAGTACGTCGAATTTCTGGGATTCCAGGACTGGCCCAACGTGCAAGTGGTCGCCACCACCATCGAGCAGCAAGTAGCGTTGGTCCATCGCGCCCGCGATCTCATGGAGTTTCGGTACCAAAAAATTGTCACCGGCGAGGCTACCGAAACGGACTTCGAGCCAGTTCTGGTCTTCCTCGACGAATGGGCTGAATTCCGCGGGAACGTCGAAGATTGGTACCTGGGAGTCAAATCGAAGGGCGGACCCCGTCTACCGCCCGTGATAACCATGCTCGCGTCCATGGCGCGCAAAGCCCGCACCGCACGGGTGCATCTGGTCTTCGGAACCCAGCGTCCCGATGCGCAGTACTTCTTTGGCGACATGCGTGACAACTTCGCCATGCGCATCTCGATGGGCCGACTTTCTCCCCAAGGTGCGCTGATGATGTGGCAGTCTCCAACGATCGGCACCAGCGTGCCCCGCAAGTGCCGCGGTCGCGGCACCACCGTCACCGACAACTATCAACCAATCGAGATCCAGTGCTACCGCGTACCTGACCCGCGGAAGACGCGACCCGACTCCTTCGAAGCGGACCTACTCGACACCCTCCGGCCCCCGGTGACACGCCATCCTCGATTGCTGATCGTCCCGCCGGACGAACTTCCCGACCTCGATGCCACCAACAACACGTCCGAACCTGCGCCGCTGACGTACTTCGACTACATAGACGCTGAATGGGTGTTGGCCAGCGACCGACCCGACCTCGATCCGATCCTCAGAAGAGCGAACATGACCCACGAAGTCGACCACGGTATCGCATCTCCGACGGCGCTCCTCGGACTCCTCGGCGGCGGCGCCGCGCCGACCGTCGAAGCGACCGGAGCACCCAACGACCACCCCCAGCCGTTGACCGCCTCGAACGACGCCAACGATCCCGCCTCGTTTCTCGATCAGCTTTCAGCTCCACAACCCGGTGAATCCTCTTCGGAGGATTCGGAGTCAATGCGCACTCGGCTGGCGCTGGTCAAAGAGCCGGCAGGAATGGAACCGGAGATGCCAGGATGCCGTGACTCCGACTTCGTTGACGATCGGTCGACTTCACATCGGACCGACGAGGACCAGTACGGGCCGGTCCACGACGTTCGCGCCGCGGACGTCGCACTCGGGGACCTTTTGCTGATAGACGACCTCGACGAATGGGTGGTCGTCGATACCGATCCCGAATTAGACATCATCGACGATTCGCTGTTATCCCTGACCTGGCGCAGCGACAGCGATGAGTACGGCGAACTCGCCTTACCCGACAGCTCTTACGTATCGATTCGTAAACCTCTTCAGGTTTCGGTGTGAGGAACGACAGCAGCGAGGCAGCAAACTGAGCCTGGATGTCACCGCCCAGTTGTCCGGCGCCGTCTCGGGTGACCGACAGCGGATTTGCTCGTGCTGGGTTGTGAGAAGACCGCCGACGTTTGTCACACAAGTCCGCTTGACCGGATCTTCCTCCATGCAAGAGGCCCACTTCAGGAGGAAGGACTTCCTATGCAACCGACTCAGGCACAGCCGCCACGCAAATCTGCGCAGAAACCAGCATGCCTGTCGGACGAGGACCAACTGTCTCTGTTGATGGCTGTCCCGCTGGCTTTGGGTGTGGTCGCAGCAACTCTTCCGGCGATATCAAGTAGGGCAACGGGGTGGCTGCTCGCGCATGAGTTCATAGTTGCGGCCTCGGCGACACCGCTTGTGACTATTCCTGGCACGGACGGCGCCGGCCTTGATCTTCGTCGGCTGATCGTCGCCGTGGCAGCGCTGGCAATCTCGGCAGCTTTTGTGCTGAGCGGCGCGCGACGTTCCATCGATCGTCGACGGCAGCGACGGTTGCGTCGTGGCGACAGCGCATGAGTGCGCCGTGATTATTGCTGCGTTACCGCGGTGGAAGGGGACGGTTCCGTGCGCGGATGAATGCGTCACGGATTGTCCGTTGTTCCAAGCGCAGAGCGTCAGCGAGTGCAATGGCGTGGGAGTCGGACAGGCTTCCTTCGCCACGCTCGATCCGGCCGATGGTCGTGGTGCTGAGCCCGGTTCGGTCCGCGACATGTTTCTGCGTCAATCCCGAAAGGTTCCGCAGGTCGGCGATTGTCCGATTGTCCTCCGGAACGATGATGAGATGGTCGAGGGGTATCCCGAGCTTCTCGGCGGCCCGGGCGAGGTGGTCGGGCTGAGGGTTCGATCGCGAGGTTTCCCAGTTGTGGATCGTGGTCGGGTCGACGCCTATTGCGCGGGAAAGGTCGCCGCGCGAGATTCCGGCAGCAGTGCGCGCGTCTTCGAGGGCCTGGGGCTGGAAGCCGTTCAGGGGCGATCTCACTGCGATTGTCCGTTCATCGCTGGACATCCTATTAAAGATGTAGATACCATCGTTGCATACCGGGTTTAAATTCCAGTGATGAATGCGATGCAGCGCTGACGATCACTCACTGACCTTCGAACCCCGGTGCGCTCGAGTACGAACAATTCCCACGTACATGCGGCCTGACCAGCCGCTAAACGGAAAAGAGCATCCGATGACGACTACCGTTTCAACTGCCCCACCCTTGTCCCAGCCTTCTGCGCATCGACGCGACGCACGCTCGTCCGTATGCGCCGCTCAGCTAGCTAGGCTGAATGCAGCCGGATTCCCCGCCCGGTCTGATTTGCCCAGTCGCGACGACGGGTGGTTCCAGACATCGCGACAGTCGGGTGTAGGGGGACGTGGCGGGGCGGGGTGTTCACCCGCCACACCCAACAGAGGCACGCGGTTTTGGCGGTACCACACAAAAAAAAAAAAATGGTGAAAGTTAAACAAAAAAA
>NZ_JBHUSF010000024.1:0-6729 GCF_042673295.1 Rhodococcus sp. NPDC057014 | reverse complement strand
GTCTTTTGTGTATAAGCGCCTGGTCGCCACGCCGGGTGTTACCACACATCGCTCACGTGGGGTTATGGGGTCCGGGAGGGGCTGGGTTGGACACCTGCCCGTCACGTCGTCGACACGGTTGATGTGCGCTACCACATCAATGCCCTGATGTGCGCCGGCATGACGACCGCTCTGATCGCTGAGCTGGCCTCTGTGCCGGTCGCGACAATCCGGTCGCTGAGGAGCACTTCGACTCGCACGACCACCTCCGCCATCGCGGACGCGATCCTCTCGATCACTTTTCATCCGAGCCGTGGGCGTGATCTGACCCCAGCAGTGGGGGCTCGCCGCCGACTGCGCGCCCTCAACGCCATGGGCTACGGCGATCCGAGCCTCGCTCACCGCTTGAACGTCGAGGTCGACGTCGTCACCTCGATGCCGGAAAAAGGTCTCATCCCGAGCGAGCTGTGGGAAGCGGTCGACGAGATCTACGACGAGCTATCCATGCGCCCCGGACCTGACGCCGACCTTCGTGAACAAGCACGCGCAGAAGGACTGGTGCCGCCTCTCGGATGGGACGACGACGAGATCGACAATCCTAAGGCGCGTAGTCACGAGCGCGAGCGGGCCACGGGAGCGGTCGCGGTCGACGAGGTCGTCATCGTTCGTCGCCTGAGTGGCGAACAAGTCCCCATGCGCAACTGCGAACGGCGAGAAATCATCCGGATGGCCTACGAGCAGCGCTGGTCACCGAGCCTCCTCGCGGACAAGCTCGCCATCAAGTACGACTCGGCCGTGACGGAGCTGAGCCGGTACCGCCGAGCTCTCGTCCAGACGGACGTCGCCGGTTCCGGTTCCGATTCCACGGCGGAGCCGTCGACCCCGACCGACACGCCTACGAGGGAGTGTGGAAAGGGCGAGACCGCCGCAGTCGCTGCCCCGGCCGATCTGACAGGCGCACCCGATTCTGACTCTCCGCGAGAAGCAGCAGCTACGTCAGATGCCGCCGAATCACAGTCGCCCGCCGACTCCAGGATGAACGCGCCGGCACGGGCTTCCGCCAACCGAGTGAGTGCGTGCAGTTCCACGAGGCAACGATCGACTGTCCTCGCTCAGCGCCGGAAAGTGGGGTGCCGGGGAGCAGGCCGCCATCCCGGCGCTCGAAGCTATGGCGGCCGACCCGCCGGTCGGGTTCAACGAGAGCTGCAGGTGCCGAGCAGAACTGGCCTCGCTTGGATCCTGCCCCTCTGCGCATCAAGATGGCATCGCCCCGCCGAACAGACATCGGCACCCCGACCCGGCAGACCTTGTTCCAGTTCGCTGATACCTGCTGACTCCGGCGACCGTGTGAGGCATTGCTGCAGCCCCGACCTCGACAATTGAAGGAGACCAGACCCGATGGCCCTCATAGAAATCCCCGAGGACTTCCACGCGGCGTTCATTGCGGCCGCCCACGACGCGAACGATCACAACGACCTCGACCTCGCCGTAGACGAGGACCGCACACATATCACCCTCAGCAATCTCTGCCCCGGATTCTTCCCGGTTCTTCGGCTCATCACCCGCGGTGAGCATGAAGTCACGGTGGAAATCTGGTCCATCGTCGACCACCAACGAGATGATGGCAGGTGGGAGCGCACCGAGGGGGTCGATGCCACCACTGTGGTCGACCTCGCCGATCCGACCGATGCTGCCCGGCGCGCCGTCGAGTGCAACGCTCTGACCTCGGTCGGACGCGGTCATGCACGCTCTGCAGTGCGGCTTTTGGCAATGACCACAACAGGTTTCAGCCCTGCACTATGACCTTACGTCCCACTCACGGGGACACGGAGACGGGAACTCTCATGCATGAGTCATTTTCTTCCGCTCTCAACGAGATGTCGGTCGCCGATGCGGTGATGCAGCTGGCGTCCGGAACTGTCGAACTCGCGCTCGAAGACGCGCCCGAGTTCGCTCGCTGGTGCTGGTTCGCCGACGTGCTCGACTCGGACTGGGGTTTGACCGGCAGGCTTCCGGCCGCCGTCGACGATGTACTCCACGCACTCGAGCGCGTTGCCGGTATGTGCCGAACATCGGAAACGAAGGCGCTCAGTCCCGACGCGTGGCGCGCGGCGTACGAGGCCACGGAGAGATTGGCCCACAGCTCGGCCGTAACCAGTTCAGAGGCCACCTATCTGGCACTTTCGGCGGCGAACGACATCGCACTCGAGTGCATCGACGAAACGCACCCCGAGTTCACAGTCGCGATAGCGCTGGCATTCGAGTCCCTCGCCGCCTGTGCGGCGGACTCCGCGATAGCGCGATGCTGGATCGCCCGCGCTCTGACCGAATGGACGAACCGAACGCACCCAATCGCGGGTGATTCTCGAACGGGAGAAGCCCCACCGATAACGGACCCTCGGCAGAACGCGTCGATAGTCTCCGCAGGTTGTGGCGAGAGGGCCTTGTTGAGAGTGGGCGGCAACCACTGAAAGGGGCACTGGCAATAGCGACTCCGCGGGGCTCGCCTGGACCGGGGATAGTCACCTCACCCTAGGATCGGCTACGTGCCGACAGTGACAACGCCCGACGCCGACATCTTTTACACCGACAGTGGGGGAGAGGGGCCCGTACTTCTACTCGGGCACGGGTTCTTCATGGACTCCTCCATGTTCACGCCCCAGGTGCGCGATCTATCCCCGGACCTCCGGGTTGTGACCTGGGATGCGCGCCGCCACGGAAAGACCACCGATGCGGGTACGCCGTTCACATACTGGGACCTCGCACGCGACGCCCTCGCCGTCCTCGACCACCTCGGCGTCGAGAAGGCAATCATCGGGGGCATGTCCCAGGGCGGCTATACCGCGCTGCGCACAGCACTCCTCGCACCGGAGCGCACGACGGCTCTGATCTTGCTCGACACGGAAGCCTCAGCCTGTACACCCGAGCAAAAGTCCGGATACCGCGTCCTGTTCGATCAGTGGTGCAGCACAGTCCCACTCGAACCGCTCACCAGCGCACTTGCCCCCCAACTGATCGGCGGGGAACCTGCGGATTGGACGTCGTGGATCAGCAAATGGAACAGCAGTGATCGCATGGCTGTCCGGCCGGCCGCCGAGTGCCTTATCGAACGCGACGACGTCGTGGACCGGCTCTCCGACATCGGCGTTCCGGCGTTGATCATCCGTGGGGAAAATGACCTGTCAGCACCCGCAGAGAAGGCGGATGAGCTCAAAGCGGGTCTTCCCGGTGCGGCGCCAGTTGTCACGATCCCGGTGGCCGGCCATGCCGCAAGCTGGACACACCCCGAGCCGGTCAACGCCGCGATCACCGCGTTCGTCAAGACGCTCCGCTAGTTCCGGAGGCGGGCAGGCGCACTCCGAGGTACATCTGCAGCGGATACTTGCCCCGCATCTCCGCGTGGACCTGCACGTGCACGCTGTATCGCTCACCAGTCTCGGCGTCGCGGAGGTGCATGAACGGCTGGTGCCGGCCGAACCGGACTTCTTCACGTGACCACAGTTCGCGGAAGCGAGGGAACTCGCTCAACTCTTCGAGGGTTTCCACCGCCCAGTCGGGGTTGTAGTAGCGACCCATCAACGCTCGGAACCAGCTGACGGTCAAGGCCGCTTCCGCCTCCCACTCCACCATGACCTTCATTGATGCCGGAGTCGAGAAGAACCAGCGCAACACGTTTCCCTCGTCGACCAGCCCAGGGAACGCCTTGTCATACGCCGAGTTACAGTCGATGACATTCCAGCGTTCGTCGAGGTACGCCACCAGATGCGGGTTCAGCGCCGCGATAGCGGTCTTCATGTCCGGTGTGATCAGTGTCCGATAGTCGGCGATCGTCCATGGGGTGGTTGTGACCTCACGTTCGGTTGGTGTCTGTCGAGCGAGGTTGAAGAGGTGGCGCTGGTCTGCCGAATCGAGTGTGAGTGCCGTCGCCGTGGCTTCGAGGAACTCGGGTGAAGGGCCGTCCTTGCTGCCGGATTCGAGCTGCGCGATGTAGCTCATACTCGCAAAACTTCCGCTCGCAAGCTGCTGGCGGGTCATCCCGCCAGGATGACTCGGTGTGGACCGCGTCCGCCGTGCCCGAATGAAATCACCGAGGTTGGGTGGGCTGAGTGGGTCCATGCTTCATGCCTTCCGAGATCATCTGAGATGTCGAGCGCCATAACCATACTCTGCACGCAAGTCAACCCTTGCAGGTAACACTCCTTAGTGTTATGTCCAGCGGTGGACAACTCGGTCCACCAGCTGATGGGATCTTGTCCAGAAGACTCACAGCTGCGTGGCAGGCAGGTGAGTAAAATTCGGCAGTCGAGTCGCCGGGGACGGGAGGTCCACGGCGGTTCCGGAGGGGAAAAACGCTTATGCCACGTGCAGCGCAACGGTATTCACGCGTGCGGTCAAGGAAGAAATGTCCCGATATCGGCGTGCGCACGCCCGACTTCATATGCGGATGTTCAGAGCGCATCAGTCGCGGCGTCGTTGAGTTTCCTCGTCAGTGTGATCCCACCTGGCGCGACGCTGGTATGGACTGCGTGCCCGGACCTTCTGTCGAATTATGTTCGCTTCAAACGGATGACGCGCCAATAACCACCGCGAAAACGGTCCTCTGGATTGCTTACGGCCACGATTCCGAACCTGAGCGCTTCGGCGGCGAAGTAGTCGGCCTGCGGAGACAATTCGCAGATCGTCCAGTGCCGGATGGTCGCAGCGTTCGGGCCAGACGGGCGTGCCAGGTGTCCGCTGGACCTGTACGGCTCAATACCCGTGGCCGCGAGGATATCTGGCACAACACCCGGCGCGACGGTCAATTTTGTCGCAGTCGCAACGTACGTTGTCCCCTATGGGGGTACGTCCAACGCTCAACACTGTCGAAGAAGCCGATCAGCAGCGTGCGATGGCTCCACGCATCCACGCGGGCGGTAGGTGGCGTCGCCGACGCGAAGTTGTCCAGGTCGCGTTCTATTGTCCACCCCGTACGAAGCGTCCGATATGTCCACACGTCCACTGTGAAGGACCACCATGGCATCCCTGCTGACCAAGAAACTCGACAAGCTCCGCTCGTCCGGGGATGACCTGCCTCCGGCGCACAACGGCGCAGATCAGGACGACCCACCCGATCTGAATACCCGCGCGCGCGTTCGCCGGCGCCCCATTTACCTGGCGATCGGTGTCGCACTCGTCGTGGTGGCAGTGATCGGCATGCTCACCGCGGTCAACGCCATGCGCGCAACCACCGATGTGCTCGTCCTGACGAACGAGGTGCAGCAAGGCGAGACCATCGAGTCCAAGGACCTGGCCGCCAAATCGGTCAACGTCGATGCCGATCTCGGGGCGCTGCCCGCCAGCGAACGCGGCCGCGTCGTAGGAATGAGTGCCAGCACCCGGTTGCCGGCCGGCACCATTCTGCTCCCGTCCGCGATCACCGACCAGATTGTTCCCGGGGAAGGCCTCACGATGGTCGGCATCACGGTGAGCTACAGCCACCTCCCCTCCGAGCCGATCGTCCCCGGCGACATGGTCCGTGTCGTGGACACACCACGCGACCAGGACGACCCGCCCGTACAGGGACCGATCAACACGAAAGCACAGGTGTACTCCACCAAGGAGATCCCCGAAGCCGGCGAGACAACGCTGAACCTGCTCGTGCCCGAGGCAGAGGCCAACTGGGTCGCCGCCCGCGGCGCAACCAAGCGTGTCGCGATCGTCCTCGACAACCGAGTGCGGTGACCGGCAATGTTTCTCGCACTGACATCCGCCTCACGCTCACCCGGTGTGAGCACCACGGCGCTCGCCCTGGCCCTGAACTCACCGACCGACCGGACTCTGCTCGTAGAAGCGGATGCCATCGGGTCCTCGCCGGTCCTGGCCGGATACATGCTCGGAAACCACTATCACGATCGTTCCTTGATCAATCTCGTCGACGCGAATCGTCACGGGCGCCTCAAGGCTGCGCTGACCGAGCAACTCATCCAGATCCCGGAATCCTCGGTGTCCTTGCTCCCGGGACTGGTCCACTCCGCCCAGGCAGATGCGATGCGGCCCGTGTGGGGACCGTTGGGTGTCCACCTGGCCGGATTGAGCGTCGACGACACCAACGTGATCGTCGACGCCGGCCGGATCGGGCAACGCGGCGCTCCGGTCGAACTGATCGTCAACGCAACAACGATCGCAATCGTCACCCGCACGGAGCGAACGGCGATCGCAGCGTTACGCGCCTCGCAGAACGCGCTGCGACAGCAGCTCTCCGCGGTGCAATCACGCGCAAGTCTGGGGTTGATCCTGATCGGTGAGTCCCCCTACAACGCAGAGGAAGTGACGAAAGTCACCGGACTTGACGTGATCGCCGTCCTGCCCGACTCCGATGACGCCAAGGTCTTCTCGGACGGGTTGGCCATCAGCAAATGGCGCCGTCGCCGTTCGATCTACCTGCACACCCTCCACCGCAATACCTGGCCGAAGATCACCAAATTCGCGGTGAGCCATCAGGCGGACTGGAAGTCCGGTCCCGCGCTCAATGCTGCGCTGCCGACACTGACAGGAGAACGTCGATGAACTCCGACGACGCGACTGCGCCTCCGCAGAACAAGATCACGGAACTTCCCTTCTTCTCGGCCCCGATCCCGGACGCCGACCTCGCAGGTGGGGGCCGCAGTTCGGTATCGGAAATCACGCTCCCCGACACCGATCCGTTTCGACCGCTTCGCCTACACGAACTGCCACCGGCCAGCACCAACGGGCACCTCGGCACGGCGCGAC
>NZ_JBHUSF010000023.1:0-55546 GCF_042673295.1 Rhodococcus sp. NPDC057014 | reverse complement strand
CTCCCAGAAGACGCCCTCGACACCGTCTGCGGTCTCTACCTCAACGACCCGACGGCCTGGACCTGACCCCCAACGAACTTATGGGCGGAACCACTAAGCAACGCATTTCCTACGGAAACACCGACGGATCGATCTTTCGTGCCGAAGCAAGAAGTGAGACGAGATGTGAGTGTGCCCGCTGAACCAGTGAGAAGTTACCCGGCTCGGTGAAAGCGTCTTCGGCGGCAGCGTCATCCCCCGCCATCGGATGGATGCCGTAATTCCGAACCAAACGGACATAACCCGCGAAACTCTGGAGATCGTCGGCCAGCGTCTTCATCCGAGGACCCCTAGCAAGAAGTTCCGACACCAAGGCCTGGACCTGCGCAGTCCTATCGGCGTCGAGGGCTGCCCCCAACTTGGCATCATGTGATCGAAGCGCTTCCCCGACTGCGTACCAAGCACCTTCCATCACAGCTCCTAGGAGGGTGACCGAACTGAGGTACGAGCCACGACGTGCGGCATCGAGGCACTCGCCCAAGATTCGCCGAAGTCGATCGTTCAGCAGCGGTTCGATATCAGATTCCCACTTTTCCACAGTCAGCAGTGGAACGTGACCGACCGCGGACATCCCAGGTGTTAGGCGGAACGAAGAGGGAATCTGCACCTGTCCGATCGGAATCATCATCGGCCCGCTAGTGGAGTACATGCTGGAGCCAGAGGAGAATTTGCAGTTCAGCATGTATTCGCTCTGCGGCGGGCTTTGATTGACAGCGACGATCAGCCCCTGAGCCCCCAGTCTGGCAATCGCGAGGCGCGTGGCGTGGAGGACTTTCGCGTACTTGACGACTTGCGAGTTCCGCACCTCGTCCGGGCCTCCCATTCCCACGTCGATCGAGCCACCCAGCACGACCTCTGCACCGACGGCCTGGCAGACAGCCACGGCCGCGTCGTGCTCACTCAGTGCGACATCGTTGCTCAACGCATCAAGGATCACGCCCGTGGCTGCTGAGACGTCCGCGTATGACGGTTTCGCCGCCTCCTCCGCGATCTTTGCGATCTCCTGCTGGTTCATTCCTGGCCCCTCGGTGCTTGCTTCGTCTGACATGTGTAGCGCCTGACAGTAGTCCGTGATGACCACGACCAGCACGTCCCGATATTGCAACGTTGATCGGCACGTCCCCGGAAGCGGGTCGTTGACCGAGACTCCCTGAGCTGCGCGTTCCCGTTTGACCCGTCCGGTGATGATCTTGCTTTCGGGGCGTCAATCGGGACACCCGAACGATCTGGAGCCGCGCATTCGCGGCGGTCAATGGCGGTCCGTTGAGCCCCGATTCTGACGTGGGCGTGTCTCACAACGATGGCGGATCCGCCACCGGCCCGCCACTCACCGTGAGATTCCGCCATGGTTCTCGAGACCCTACATGACAGGTGTGCCAATCCTGTTCGACGAAACTGAACGCCCGCGCCGCCGGTGACGATCTCCGATTGTCGGAACCTCCCAGCTCACCGAGCAACCTTGGGGTGTCTGACGCTCAGCCGAGGGGTCCGTGCACATCAGGCAGGCATCGGATGGTCTCACGAACGAAGCCGCAGGAAGTCTACTTTTTGCTAGCGTAGCGCTGATAGCTAGCAGCGCTACGCTAGCAAACCAGGTCCTCGCGCGTGTGATGGCGATGCCTACCTTCCGCGGCACCCACCGTCGGCATCGAAGTAAACAGACACCGGTACCTGCTCGGCACTTCCGTCACGGTGATGAATCTTCAGCAGGCCCTCCCCTGCCACCAGGTCTACCCCATAGTCGCCACTGCTCACGGGTGGAATCGGTAGTGGCGGATGGTCGAACGAGGACAGGATGGCCTCCGGCCACAGCAGGACCACCGCGGCTTGCGATGAGCAGCATCCGTGCCGCGAGACGGCACCTCGGGGGCGTGGGGTCTCTCATGCTTCACCCCGGTCGAGGATGTCGAGCGGGACACGGTTGCGGTGGCTGATTTCCCACCGACCGGCTTCGAGATCGTCGAGGAGGTCGCGGCACTCCTGATCGGTGCTCACATCCATGCTGTGTCCGATCACGGTGACCGGGCCGCGGATTCCGTTGCGCCAGTCGATGACCGTGTAGACGAACTCACCTTGGGTGGCGAAGTCGCGGTGGCGGGTGCAGACGACGAAGTTCTCCGAGAGTGCGCGGACGGTGTAGGGGCGGCGGGGTTCGATACCGAAGCGGATCCGGTCACCGGGGGCGAGTGGGATCGGGGTGGTCGGTGATCCCGTGGTGTTCATCAGGGTCACCACGTACCCCGCACTGTGAACCTGGCTTCGGACAGTGTTTGTGTTCCTCGCTGGTTCTCGGCGAGGGTGCCGCGGTCGATACTCCCGCGGCCCAACCCGATTGGCCGGAGCCCGACGTGGAAGCAGTCACTGTCCTGGGCTTGGTGTGGGCAGGGGTAGATCGACAGGCCGCGACGCTTTTCGTGGTGGGTGCGGGCGGCGCGGGCATCCCTGCGGGTGAAGTAGGTGCGTTTATCGCAGTGCGGGCAGGTCACCCAGCAGGAGGTGCGGCGGTGGGCGTGAGGGGCCAATGTTCGGTGCTCCTGTTCGGGAGGTGAGTGAGGCGGTCGGGATCGTCAGGCGGCGCGGGTGATCTGCAGGTTCAGCCAATCCGAGACCCATTGGATGGCGTTGCGGCCGGCGTTGTCGACGACCAGGTGCTGGTAGCTCTGGTGTGCGCCGGAGGCGAGGAAGCTGGCCGCGTTCAGGCCCTCACCGACGACCGCGGCGAGATCTTCGGCGCCCTGCGAGCGCGCCATCGTCGACACCGATCCGGCGAGTCCTTTCAGGTCGAGGGTCTGTGCCTGGGTGGTGATCGCATTCCCGACCGGGTTGGCCGCTTGTTTCCCCAGGAGTGTGGGGTCGGTCTTGCCGGCTGTGCCGGTGAGCATGTTCACGGCCACCGAGGCGAGTTCGAGGCCGAGTGGGAGCAACGCCGTGGTCTGCGCGGCGCCGCCGACCGGGTCGGGGAGCACTCCGGGCGGAGGGAAGAGTTTGTCCGCGGCGGCCCACGCGATTTCCTGGGCCTGGCCAGCGATGGTGGCCAGCTTGATCACGTCGACGTTGCCGAGAACGCTGGTGACCAGCGCCGCGATCTGGGTGTAGCCGGTCGGGTCCGGGATGATCGCGAGGATCTGGGAGATCCACTTCAGGTCGACACCGGCGGCCATCTTCACCACCGGCGCGAATTGCACGTTCAGTTCCCGGGCGGCATCGCGGGCGCCGCGGACATCGCCGGCGGCGATCTTCTGCGGGAGCACGGTCAGGTTGTGCAGGATCGCCGGTATATCGAGGGCGGTGACCCCGGTGACGACGTTCAGTGCCTGGTCGACGACGACTGTCGGTTTGAGGACCGACAGCACGCTCGACGCGGAAGAGAGGGCGTCTGCCGGGGTGGCGGCGACCGGCGCGATCTGGCCGCCGAGCGTTGCGGCGGTGCCCGCGAGTTCAGAGATCTCGGGGGCGGCGGCGGGCAGGGTGGTGGTGCCGTTGTTCGCGAGCGCGGCTGCGGTGTTCGCGATCGTGGCCACCGAGTCGAGCGCACCGGCCAGGTCCGCGTGACCGGCGGTGGTGAGGACCTGGGCGGCCGCGTGTTCCGGTGTGCCCACCGGGGCTGCGGCCAGGGTGGTGGTGGCGGTGTTCGCGGCGCCGGACTGCAGCAAATCGGCCAGTGGGCGCAGCGTCTTGGATAGTGAGGTCGCGGCGTCGGCGATCTGATGCACATCCACCGTCCCGCCGGTGTCGTTGCCGGACAGTTGTTTTCCGAGCGCGTCGACATTGGATCCGAGACCGGGCAGGTCGGCGCCACTGAAATCCGAGGTCAGCGCGGCGGCGACCGCCGCGTCACCACCACCGGCGCTGGTGTTGGTGGTGCTGGGGGTCTTCGACAGGATCGACCCGAGGGATCCGAGGAACGGGTTCGCGCCCTTGCGGATCGAGCAGTACAGGTCTTTCGGATCGCAGATCGAGGCCACCCGCCCCGACAACGCGCCCATGCCCTGCGACCGGGGACCGGCGATCCCCTCCCCCGAGGTCGTCGGACCCACCGTCGCAGCGCCCTGCGTGCCGGCACCCGGGTCGGCGATCAACGCCACCCCGAGGACCCGATCCGCCTCGACCGGTCCGCGAGCGCTTCCGATCATCGACGCGAGATCGCCTGCCGCGTCCGCACCCTGGGAGTACCCGGTGATCGTGATCTTCGCGCCCTGGCACTTGTCGGCGTAGGACTCCAACACCGCGGTGGCCTTGTCGACCGCGTCGAGTTTGCTGTCGGCGTAGGTGTGGCCGTTGTCGAACGCGCGCGCCATGTACGGCAGCGTGTATGTCTGCGCGCGGGCACCGTTCTTCGCCTCGATCGCCTCCGCGACCGGGGCCAGCATCCCCACCGGCCGGTCCGGGTCGGCGTTCTCGTCGGTCTCCCAGGTGCCGGGGATGAGCAGGTTGAACGTCGACGCACAGCCAGGGTCCGCGTGCGCGATCGCGGGCGCGCAGCTGAGGACGGCCCCGCACAGCACGGCGGTGATGGTGGTGACTGCCGCGAGCCGACCCCTCGCCGACCGTGCCATCGTCCGGACTCCTATCGCGTGGCAACCACTGCTCTTCCGGCTTCAGTCTCGGATAGCAGCCCTTCTCTCAGCGACGACCCCCGCACGCGGTCGGGCGTGTCGGCGGTGGGCCACTGACGTTCTTCCCGCACGCCGTATTACTGATATTTCGGTAATAGGGCGTGTCGATACACGTGATTCGCGCCGCGCTGCTTGATCATTGACGAGTGGCAGGAAAGAAGACCAACTCCGGCGAGAAGTCCGACACCCGGAAAGTCAAGCAGTCCGGGACTCGTCGAGATTTCGACGCATTGCGTGACCGACGCATGCGAGCCGCGGAGATGTTCGCCGCGGGCCGGCGGCAGATCGATGTCGCGGTCGAGTTGGAGATATCCCAACAGACCGCGTCCCGTTGGCACAGGAAGTGGGCAGCCGGAGGTCGCGAGGCACTCGAAGGCGCAGGTCGGGCGGGACGCCGGCCGCGTCTCGACGACGCCCAGATCGAGGTGATCCGAGAGGAATTACTCAAGGGGCCCCAAGCGAATGGCTTCGCCACCGGGGTGTGGACACTGGGCCGGGTCGCGATCGTGATCGAGCGGCTCACCGGCGTGACCTACGGGCCCACCCAGACGTGGACGATCCTGCGGACCCGGCTGGGCTGGAGCCGCCAGCGACCCGCACGGCGGGCCGTCGAACGCGACGAGGACGCCATCGTCACCTGGCGGGAGAACGAGTGGCCGCGGATAAAAAAATAGCGCGGCGCCGAGGTGCATGGATCTGCTTCCAGGACGAAAGCGGCGTGTCGCTGCTGCCTGTGGTCCGAGCAACCTGGGCGCCGAAAGGCGTCACACCTGTTCTGCATCACCGATTTTCCTGGAAGCGCATGTCCATGGCCGCAGTCCTGGCCTATCGACCCGACCGCAGCGAGAGCGCGTTCGTGTTTTCCATGACCGACGGCTCGTACAACACCGACAAGCTCATCGAGTTCCTCATCGAACTGCGTGCCCACTTCGCCGGGGAGCAGGTCATCGTGATCTGGGACGGACTGATGGCCCACCGGTCTGCGGCAATGAAGGCATGGCTGGCGACCCAACGCGACTGGCTCCACGTCGAACGGCTGCCTGCGTATGCACCCGAACTCAACCCGATCGAACAGGTCTGGGGCAACATGAAATCCACCGAACTGGCGAACCTGTGCCCCGATACCCTCGACGAGGTCCGTGTGGCGACCGAGTCCGGACTGACCCGGATCGGCTCGAGCTACGACCTGTGTCATGGCTTCCTCGATCACGCTGGGCTTTCCTTGTGATCTGAGCTCACTCAATTACCGAAAGATCATTAGGCGTGCGCTGACCGTCCCCGAATAGACCCCACCACCACGGGACAGCCTCCGCAAGAGCCTCGAACATGCACTGAAGAGGATCTGGTTCATGGCATCCCCGATGTGGAGTGGCTCGTCAAGCTTGGACGTGCCCCGTGACGTCGACCCGAACATCGATGCACAGACCTGCGCGTTTCTCCGAACCCGCACCGACGCCGCCCGGCGGCGGACCGACTCCCGCTACCAGTACGAACAACGACCATGACGGAATGCGTTTGCGATCGGCCGCCCGTGAGTGGAGACAAGGAGATGGCAGTGCTCAAAGCCATCGCCGTAGTGGTCCCCGCCTCCTTCCTGCCGGTGTTCGCCTACAACCTCGGCGGGGGTGACGAAACCCTGTGGCACCCGCTCGGCCTGATCATCGATGTGGCCAAGGGAACTCGGACGTGGCCGGGTGACGCGACCGCTGTACTGATCGGAGAAGTGGTCGCCATCGCGGCGCTCGTGGCGGGCGGGTTCTGGCTGCTCGAGAAGACGGGGCGGCTCGAGAAGATTCAGGAGAAGCGCGCGGAGAAGCGGATCGACAAGTACGCCGACTCCATGACCGATCCGCGGGACGTCGAGCAGACCGACGCGGCCGCGGCCGCCGAGGAGACCAGGCGGCTTGCACCGACGATCAGCGAGACTCATCCCGGTCATGGCGGCATCGTCATGGGCAACACGGTCAGATCGAACCGCGAGCTGCGGATGCCGTGGGAGTGGGTGTGCATCGCGATCGCCGGCTCCCGAATGGGAAAGTCGGCGACCCTGGCGATTCCGGCCATCTGCTACGCGCCCGGGTTCTGCCTGGGCACGTCCAACAAGCCCGACATCTACACCCACACCCTGTACCTGCGTAAACAGATGGGACGGGTCTGGCTCTTCGACCTGGAGGGTGTGACCACCGGCAACAGGCGTGAGAAGGCGAGCTTCTGGTTCAACCCGCTGCGCCGAGTCGACGACCTGCCGTCGGCGCGGGTGGTGTGCGACTACTTCATCTCCGCCGCCACCGACGACAACGCCCGGGTCGACGCCTACTTCGACGGCGCCGCCCGGGACCTGTTCGGCTCCTACCTTCTCGCCGCCGCGCTCGCCGGCGGCGATCTTCGGCACGTGGTGGACTGGCTCCGCGAAACACAGTCCCAGATCCCGGTGAAGGTGCTCGCCCAGAACGGGTACGCCGATCTTGCGTACACCATGCAGAGCAAGCAGAGCGTCAACGCCAAACAGCGGGACGGCTTCTACGACATGGTGCGCCGGTTCCTCGGACCTCTTGACGAGCCTCGCTACGAAGAAGCGATCCTGCCGAACACCCGGATCACGATCGGGACGGACAGTGATAGGCGCATCCTCGTCACCCCGGGCAGTGAAGTCCACGACCTGCCCGAACTCGATATCGACCAGGTCGTACGCAGCACCGACACCGTCTACGCCATGAGCAAGAAGGGAGCCGGATCCGCCTCCGCGCTCACCACAGCATTGGTCGGCGCCATCGGCGACGCATTGCAGGAGTTCGGCGCCCAACAGAGCGACGGGCGGGTCCCGATCCCGGCGGTCATGGTTCTCGACGAAGCCGCGAACATCTGCAAGCTGCAGCAACTCCCCGAGTGGTACTCGCACTTCGGATCCCGCGGATGCATCCTCATCACCATCCTGCAGTCACCGTCGCAGGCGAAGAAGGTGTGGGGTGAGACCAACTACGACGCCATGGTCGATGCCTGCAACATGCTCTGGTACGGCTGCAACGTCAACGACAAAGGGTTCCTGGCCTCGTTGTCCGACGAGATCGGCGACCACTTCGTCGAGGTCGAGAACCGCAGCCGCAGCGGCGGCATTCTGGCCAGTGGGCAGACAACGATCAGCACGTCCTACCAGCGGGAGAAGATCCTCACCGTCGACGACCTCAAGGCGCTGCCACAGACTCGGGCCATCGTCACGATGGGTGGCAGCAAGCCGCTGCTGGTCCGCAAGAACTTCTGGGGCAACACCCCGTTCGCCGAGAACATCAAGCGGTCCCTCGAAGAGTGCGACGCCGGAACCGATCGCGTCGAGCAGAAAGCACTCCCGCTCGGATTCTCCGACCGGGAGGCATCGGAGGAACCCACCGGCCCGATCCCACGCATCGCTGCCGCGGCCGACAAGGACCTGATCGAGCTACCCGTTCAGCAGAGCGGCGTCGCGCCGACCACGGGCGTCTCCGCAGCACCTGATGCCGTAGACGACATCTTCGAGTCCGAATTCTTCGCGGAAGGACGGCAGTGATGGTCAATCTCTCAGCAACCGAGGACGAGTGGCAGAGCGACGACGAGACCGGGTACGAGAACCCCTACGACTACGACCCGAACGCCGTCGACGAGAACGACCCCACCCTGGGCGGGGACGATCCCAGCCTCGACCCCGACGACGACCCGGAAGAGCTCGCCGAGGACGAAGACGACGAGCTCGAGGACGTCGAGGCCGACGAAGACGACGAGCTCGAGGACGTCGAGGCCGACGAAGACGACGAGCTCGAGGACGTCGAGGCCGACGAAGACGATGGCGAGCTCGCCGAGATCGAGCCGATGTATCCCAAGCTGCGAGGCGTGGGTCGAAGGATGGTTCACCCAGGTCATCCGCCGGAAAATGGGTCCCGGTGGCGGCGAGAGCGGTCTGGCCTGGGACGCGCGATGGTGGCTGTACCCCGAAGTCTCCGGCCGGTTCAAAGCCCTCTGGTACGCATGGGAAGAAGCACAGGCGTCCGACAAACCCTCAGCGATGTCCAACTGGTGGATCCACCACCTCGAACCACACCTGCGGGTCATCCTCGACGGCGACACCGGTCCCATGTCCCACGCCAAGGCCGACGGCTCCTTTTCTGGCTGGCCGGCACTCCAACACCGGCCAGTACCGGCTGATCTGCTCGCCGACCTCACCGACGACTGAGCACAAGGCGCCACACAAGACGAAACCAGATACGACCGAGCACATGGCGCATCCTGATTTCGGTGAAGCGTGGTGAACCGTCCCTCGTTTCATTGAGAGTGAGCCAGCAGTGTACGGCACACGGTCGGTCGGGGAGACTTTGAACAGTTCGGCGAGGTAGGTGATGGTGTAGTCGGCGGTGCCGTGCATGCGGCGAAGCTCCTTCTGCCGCTTGACGGACAGCTTGGGTTGTCGGCCCTTGAGCCGACCTTTGTCCTTGAGCGGCCACTGATCCCACCGGGGACTTGCTGTCGACGGCGATCGCGCCAATTCCCCCACTCGGCCCCCACACCTGACAGGATGTGTGATGCGCCCGGCGGTGCAGCGGAGAAATTCACAGGACCCACCGTTCGGGGGTGCCGGTCAGGTTCTACCTGGAAAGCCCTCGAGTAGCTCCTCGAGATTCGCGATCTGGTCCTGATCGAGTATTGCGGCCGCGTACGTCCTGAACTGTTGTCGGCCGACGACGTCGCGCAACGTCGACAGCGCTACCGCATTGCGCTCGAAGGGTAGTCCCATGTCCTCTCGCGCGAAGAGTGCCATGATGTGCCATTTCACGGCCTCGACAGGCCGGTCGCGCGCCGCATCGAGATTGCCCAACCTGCTCCACGAGCTCGCCGTCCCGGCGCGGTCGCCGAGCTTCTTGAAGATGGTCAGCGCGCGGGTGTACTGCCGTTCGGCCTCGGCATAGTCCCCGCGGTCCTGGGCGAGCCTGCCGAGCTGTTGATAGCCGCGAGCCCTCCCGGGGCGGTCGCCGAGCTCCTCGAAGATGGCCAGCGAACGGGCGTACTGCCGATCGGCCTCGGCATAGTCCCCGCGGTCCTGGGCGATCCTGCCGAGCTGGCCGTAGCCGGTAGCCGTCCCGGGGCGGTCGCCGAGCTCCTCGAAGATGGCCAGCGAACGGGCGTACTGCCGTTCGGCCTCGGCATAGTCCCCGCGGTCCTGGGCGAGCCTGCCGAGCTGGTGATAGCCGCGAGCCATCCCGGCGCGGTCGCCGAGCTCCTCCTTGATGGCCAGCGAACGGGCGTACTGCCGTTCGGCCTCGGCATAGTCCCCGCGCCGTTGGGCGAGGATGCCGAGCTGGTGATAGCCGCGAGCCCTCCCGGGGCGGTCGCCGAGCTCCTCGAAGATGGCCAGCGCGCGGGCGTACTGCCGTTCGGCCTCGGCATAGTCCCCGCGGTCCTGGGCGAGCCTGCCGAGCTGTTGATAGCCGCGAGCCATCCCCGCGCGGTCGCCGAGCTCCTCGAAGATGGCCAGCGAACGGGCGTACTGCCGATCGGCCTCGGCATAGTCCCCGCGGTCCTGGGCGATCCTGCCGAGCTGGCCGTAGCCGCGAGCCATCCCGGGGCGGTCGCCGAGCTCCTCGAAGATGGCCAGCGAACGGGCGTACTGCCGATCGGCCTCGCCATAGTCCCCGCGGTCCTGGGCGATCCTACCGAGCTGGTGATAGCCGCGAGCCATCCCCGCGCGGTCGCCGAGCTCCTCGAAGATGGCCAGCGAACGGGCGTACTGCCGATCGGCCTCGCCATAGTCCCCGCGGTCCTGGGCGAGGATGCCGAGCTGGTGGTAGCCGACGGCCGTCGCACGCGTACCGAAGATGTTGGCTGCCTGCGTCAAGCTTCCGGCCAGTGGCCAGAGCGCAGTGGCCATCCCGACTTTGAGGCCGCGCGGTCCGTACTCGTATGTGGCACCGAAGTGCAAGCCCAACACGTCGCCGGTGGCCAGGTCGACGAGCGGAGACCCTGCGTTGCCGCCCAAGGTGAAACAGTTGTGCCTGACGACGGTTCCTTGCGCTGCTCCCGCGGTGTCTACGCCGATGATCTCGCCAGGTTGGATGCGAAGGACGTCCGACGCGCCGCGCATGATTCGTTGCGCGATGGTGGGGTCGCCTCGAGTATCTGACAACGACGGATAACCCATTACGTAGACCTTGCGCCCCACCAGGTCAGAGGGTGGCTCCGCGGCAACCACCAGCGGCGTCGGCATGGCCGACTCGTCGCCCGCCTCCACTTCGAGCGTGATCGCCTCCAGCCCCGGATCACCCACCTTCTCAACGCGTACCACGGTGGCGCGCAGCAGTCTCGCAGCATCCGCCTCGACGTCGTCCATGGCAGGCTGGCCGAATACCGATTGTGGGTGGGCCACCCGGTTGACGAAGCTCAGCCATACATCAACGCCGCGTATTGGTCTCGGGTCGCGTCTTGTGGGGTCCAGATCGGCGGCATTATTTGACTCGTGCATCAGCACCGTCCGCGGGCCGATGAGAAACCCCATCACACCGCGAGCGAAGCGCCGGTCGAATTTCCTCGGCGCCAATAGACATACCGCGCTGAGCGTCCGCTCGATCTGCTCTCGGTGCTTCTCCAACACCTCCCACTCCGGTGGTGGAGTCTCGAATCGTCCATCCTCGACGCGCAGTGCGGGACTGAGTCGGATCCAGTACTCCCTCATGGCTTGGATGACGGACGGATCTTCGCCGAGAGACTCGAACAGCACCGGCATTCGGTTGGCAGCGTAGGCCGCATCCAGGACGCGTTGCCAGCGCGTTGTCAGCGGCAGGATCTCCGCGACCGGATTGAGTCCCGCCGTCTGCGCCACTCTCACGACGTCCGCTGGTGAGGGCAATCTCGACACGAGGACGTCGCGGAGCTCGGTCAAAGCAGGCAGTGGGCTGGGCAGCGAACCTTCATCTGCCTGTACCTGGTGTACGGCGGCAGCCCGAGCCTCCAGGTCGCGGCGCATGGCGACAAACCATCGCTTGTCCGCGGCGGCGCCGCCTGCGGTGCCTTCCTCTGCCCGCGTCAGCCAGTCCTGCGCACGCCGCGAATCGATGAAGTTGAGTGCGGTGATCTGCTGCGCCTCGGCCAGACCCGGCCGGCTCAGCCAGGCCGCGCAACGCTGACCGTACTCCCAGAGGAGGCGAGCGACGTCGCGCAGGCGACCGTTGCCGAACTCCTTGACCAGGCGCTGCAGCAGCAGATCCCGTAGATCCGGGTCGATCACATACAAGTCTTGGTCGACCTCGGTGCAGAGCGGGGAGAGGAGCAACGACGCTTCGGCTGTGTACGGGAGCACGGCCGGCGGGTCGAGGAAGTAGTTGACGCGCAGCAAGTGCACCAGGTCGGGGTTGAGCGCCACCGGTAAGGCTGCGTGGCAGGCCAGTTGGACGAGGGCGGGCTCTGAGCCGGACGCGAGGTGCCTGTGTCCGGTGAAGGCACTGAGCCGGCGCTCGGCCTCCTTGCGAGTCATGACAGCGGACCGCCGAAGGATAGGGGTCTTTCCAGACGCATGGGGTGGCCGCGGAGCACGTTTACCGCTTGGTGCATGCCGACGTGGTCCATGAAGAATGTGGGGACGTGGCGGGCGATCTGGGCGGCAGTCGTACCCTTCCACACCTCACACGGCAGCGGATTGAGCCACACGACCCCGCTACTCCACTCCTGTACGCCTTTAAGGAAGGCCACCGTGTCCAGCAGACGCAGCAGATCGTATCGACCACGCGCGGCGCCGCCGTCGCTGACGATCACCACGGCGGCCCCACGCCCATAGTCGGCAACGACATCATCAGCGGAGGTGGGTGACATGAGTTCGCTGTCGCTCATCAGTGTTCCGTCCGTGAGCGCCGGAATCTCGGCCAGCACCGGATCCAGGCTGGGAAACAGCTGACCCTCGAGTTGGTCGAGTATTGACGGATCCGCACCTTCCAAGGGGACGTCGTGGAAGTAGAACAAGCCGACCCGGCCAAGACGACCGGCCTGGCGGATCGCGTTGCACACCTCGGCAACGTAGGAATGGAAAGGTGTCATCGACCCTTGTCGATCGACCAGCAACAGCAACCGGGCCCGATTACGGCGCGGTGGGCGCAGCACTGGGGGTGACATCAGTCCCAGGTTTGCGCTCCTGGCCACCGTCGCGTCGACATCGAGTTCCGTGGCAGGTCCATCCCGGGCCGGACGCCGGAGGCGCCGCCAGGTCTGGGCAACCTCACGAAACCGCACCGGGTACTGCGGAAGGAACACGTGCTCGTACGGAAGCGCAGGCATCTCACTGAACCCCAGTGGCGGCAGCCGTCCCATCGAGGTTGTGGCCGGCGCGGTAGCCGCCATCTCCAGCTCGGGCGAGGGAAGCGGCAGGCCGTCTGGTTCCACCCCCGACTCCTCTGCCGGACTCGCACCGGCCTCGACTGGCCCCTTCGGTGCCAAATCGAGGCTCCAGTCCGCCACGACGTGTTGTTCGAACAGCGCCGCCACCACAGCCCGCTCTTCGTGTGACTTAGCCCAAAGCGCGGAACACACCTCACGCAGCTCCCGCCGCGACGACCAGCCGAAGCCGGCGCGCAACGCCAACCGCACGGCCTCGTACTCGTCGGGGCCGATCGCGAAGCCCCGCCGCCTTAGCTGTTGGAACAGCATCCACAAGAAGAACGGAGCCTCCTCCGGTTCGCTCATGTCTGGGCCAGATCCTTCCGCACTCGCTCCAGGTCCGCCCGATCTTTCAGGAGGGCCTCGGCGTCGGGAAGTTCGGCCAGCCTGTCGGGTGTGATACCACGGGCGTCCTCATACCGAACCCAGTCGATCAGCTCGGCGAGGCCCGGCTTCTTGCTGAGATCCTTCTGGCGAAGTTCGGTGATGAGTTCGGCTGACTTTTTCGTCAGGGCCGATCCGACACCATGTTTCTGCAGGATCCGTTCGAGCTCCCGGTGGGTCTGGGGGAACTCGACATAGTAGTAGACACAACGGCGCAGGAAGGCTGGAGGCATCGGCTTTTCCTCGTTATGGGTGACCACCACGAAAGGCCGGAGTCGACCGGCCCTATGGCCCATTCCGGGTGCTTCAGGGATGTCGAACTCCATGCGGTCAAGTTCCCACAGCAGGTCGTTCGGGAAATCCAGGTCGGCCTTGTCGATCTCATCGATCAGGACGACCGACTGCCGACCATATTCAGCGCGGGCGATCGCCCGCCCCAGGGGTCCGAGGGTGATGTAGTTGCCAGCGAAGCGGACGAGTGGCTGTTTCTTGTCGTCCTTGGGCCCTTCGGCTCCGAGCTGAGAGTCGTAGAGCCGGCGCACGGCGTCGTAGGTGTAGAGCAGGTCCTGGGCGCGGCTGGTCGATTTGACGTACGCGATCTCAAGCGGCATCCCCAGCGCGTAAGCCACCGAATGAGCGAGCCTCGTCTTGCCGCAACCTGGCTCTCCCTGGAGGAGCAGTGGTCGCCCTAATGCGATGGCCAGGTCGGTGACTCGAGCCAGGTCGGCGCCGGGAAGATAGACCTCCGCTTCGGTCTGCGTTCGAGACCAGTTCTCGGGCAGCACGGGGCTGCTGGCGTCCTCGATCTCCCGCTTGGATGGAAGGTTCTTGATCGCCTCGGCATAGCTGGGAGGAAGGTCATTGTCCGCCATCATTCTCCGATCAGTTGCAGGTCCCTCAGGGCGCCCAGTAGCTCGTCCGACGTCCGATGGTGCGTGACCAGATCTCTGTGGTACTCCAGCCGTTCGTAGACCAGCTCGATCGGCCAGTCGTGGGGATTGCCCGCGTAGTCGACCAGTATCACGCTGGCCCACTGTTCGACCACCGAATCGCGCCAGGCCAGCGTCGTGCCGATCTCCCTCACCCAGTTGGAGATGTCTCGGCTCGTGAACTTCGGGGCAGGGAGAAGCACCATGCTGGCCGGCACTGGCGTGTCCGCCGGCATGCCGAAGGTGATCACCAGATGATGGTCGAGCGTGTCGGAGAAGGCCGTGGCAAGGTCGCCCCAGACCGCGTCCGCTTCCGCAGCATCCTCGAGGTACATCGACCACAGGACGTGCTTCTTTGCGAGCAAAGATCGGACCTTGTCGATCTTGCTCAGCACGACTGCCGCGGTGGTGTGCTTCGGGTCGATGACCAAGGGCGGGCCCGTGGTAGCCACGTCGTTGCGGCTCCAGGTCCCATACCCAGCACCCCGCTGCTTGACGCTGTCACAGAAGTAGGCGAGCAGCCGCGGTGTGGGGGTGTTGACCACGAAGCCGGTCGTTCCTGCTTCGATGGGAAGCTGGCCGAGACACATCAGGACTGGCTGGCGAAGATCGAATAGGTGTACCGCAGCGACGTCGGCGGGGTGGAGCTTGACAGGCTGAATATCTTCCTCGACCAAGCGCAGCAGCTGCTGACGGATCGCACGCAGTTCAAGACCCAGCTCGGTGCCCTCGACCGTGTCGAGCGCGTTGTCGATAATCTTCAGCAGTCGCCACTCGCCCTTCGGTCCGAAAGCCTCCTCTGACTGAAGCACCAGCAACATCACGTCACCTCGCGAGTTCCCGGCATTCCGCGAGAAGTAGACGGCGCCGGGAATCCCAGCCAACAGCGCCGTCCGCCCTTTGTCGTTGTCATCCAGACCAACGAGGGGTACATCCATCAGGCGAGCCACGAGGTCGCGCCGCAGGTCGTCGGGAATCATGGCACCCCGGCCGGGGGCGTGGTGGTCTGTTCAATCTGCTGCACACGGGCCTCCTTCGGATCCAAGGAAAAGGATGACTCCAAGCAAAGCATGCAGGAAAAGCGGTGTAACCGCATAGAAATTCGCGACCGGCCGCACATCGTTGTGCGGCTCCGGGTGTGCTCGTCCCCGCTCGAGCAGCCGCCGCCTCAGCGCATCCGAGCTTCAGGCCGCGGTCAACGTCTTTCGCATCGCTGTGGACTCACGGCATCATGAGGTAGGTAGGCCGCTGGATCACCTGGCACAGGAACAACCAGAACGCAGTCCGAGACGCGGAAGAGAGTTCTTCGATGGCCACTCACTATCTCCAAGACCTAACCGACGAGGACATCGTTCTGGAGGCATTGCCGGATGATGTGCTGGCCTCGATGGAGAGCCGCGACCGATGGACGACCAGCCTTCCGCATGCCGACGGTGGACTGGAGTACCTGGTCGCCGACCTGCAGTCCTGGACGCCGGGTCAGACAGTCCGGGTCGCGTTTCTCGGCGGGTCCGATGAACTCTACAGCGAGATCGAGGAGGCCACCCGTCCGATATCGGAGGCCGCCAATCTCGTACTGGACTTCAAAGAGGCCCGATCGTATCGGGTTTGGTCCCCCCAGGATGCCGAGTACGCAGCGGAAATTCGGGTCAGCTTCGACGCCGGCGGCTACTTCTCCCTGGTGGGCACCGACAGCGTCAACCCCAACATCGGTCTGCCCCATCAGCCGGTCGGCGGACTGCCCTACCAGCGCTCACTGAATCTCGGCGGATTCCACGTAACCAGACCAGCGACCTGGAAGGGCACCACCCGGCACGAGTTCCTGCACGCCCTGGGAGTCCACCATGAGCACCAGAACATGCGTGGCCCGTGCCAAGTGGCCTTCCGCTGGGACGACGACCCCGGCTACCAGCCAACACGCGACCAGCGCGGGGCATTCGTCACCGACATTAACGGTCTCCGACCAGGTATCTATACCTACCTGTCCGGATACCCGAACGGATGGTCCCGGGCCAAAGTCGACCATAATCTGCGAGCACCCAGCGACGGCCAATCACTCATTTCTGGGCCGTTCGATGGGTCGTCCGTCATGTTGTACCGCTTTCCGCCACTGTTCTATCGATCGCACCCGAGCCCCTGCGCTCCGCGCGGTGATGGGCAGGAAATCTCCGAAGGTGATGAACGGGGACTCGAGGTGCTGTACCCGAAGGACGAAGAACAACTCGACGTCATCGGTCAGCGCAGAGAAAAGCTACTGGAGACCATCGAGCCAGCGCTCGATACGGACGAGGGACTCGAGTCGGCCGGTCCAGGGCTCCCCGAGATCGCTCGTGATGCCGCGCAACGGCTTCGCGCGAGCGTGCTGCAGTTGAAGCGCTGAGAGTCTGACGGGTCCGACGAGCATGACGACGAGGCTTGACCAGAAGTTGAAGGACCGCCTGCTTGATGCGCTCATGGACGTGCCCGGAACCGACGAGCGACCGGGCCGGACTGCATCGCTCAGCGGCATTCCAGGCCCGGTGAAGGGGAGCCTCAACCGCGCAGACAACCAGCTGATCGACCTAACGAACCTCGTGGACCAACTCGACAAGCTCGGCCGACTGGACAACGGTGAACGCCCCATCGTGATCATGGCCCACAACGCTTGGCGAGCGACTCGGGGGACGGAACTCGGCCAACGCCTGGCGGAGATCGAGAATGAGATCGAAGCGGCGTACGGCGGGGACGAGCCGCTGGCCGAGCTGTCAGATGAGCCGGAGACCCTGGTCTTCGGTGGGACTGGGGAATGGGTCACAGGAGCCTTCATCGAGCAGGCTCAGATGATCGGCCGCATGGTGGCTCGCCTTGTCGTCCCTCGCTACTCGGGCGGGAAGCTGGTCAGTCAAGCGGCCGGCACCGGCACCGGGTGGTTGGTTGCCCATCGGCTGCTTCTCACCAGCCATCACGTGATCAACGCACGCGACATTGGCCAGCCACCCGCCTCGGATGTCGACTTCAGGTGGCAGGGCGTAAAGACCAAGGCATGGTTCGACTACCATCGCGAAGGCCAAGACGGCGCCGCATCCGTGGACTTCTCTGAGGTCGTCACGAGCAACCGAGAGCTGGACTACGCACTACTGCGTCTGGCCGACAGTGCGGAACTGGCCGATCGGAAACAAGTCTCACTGATGCGGGAGCGGCCAGATCTTCCGCGTGGCGCGCGGCTCAACATCGTCCAATGTCCTGGCGGCGGACCATTGCGGTACGCCATTCGGAACAACTTCTTCGTCGGCTATGGTGACAAGCCATATCAAATCCGCTATCTGACCGATACGCTCAGGGGATCCTCGGGTGCTCCGGTGTTGGATGACAATTGGCAAGCAGTCGCCCTGCACCGCGGGTTCAAGAGGGTTAATCCGGACCTCTACAAAGGCGAGGCCGGAAAAAGCGAGATCGTGAAGTTTCACAACGAGGGCATCGTTATCCACGACATTCTCGCTCACCTCCCCCGGACGGTTCTCCAAGAGATCAAGGACGCGCAGGGCTGGGAATGACGACTGTGTGAAAGCCGTCTCGGCAGGCTTGGCGACAACAGCAAGGCAACGAAAAGCACTAGCCGAGCACCAAATTGCACTGGGTACCCTGTTCGACGGTGCCGAATAGCAGAGCAAGAAGCAAGACCGGACCATCCGAGCCTGAGTCTGGGTCGCGGTGTCGAACTGATGACGCAACTGATCATCGGACAGTACTCGAAGCGGACTACCAGATTGACGTTCAGGAATCGCTTCGCTCGACGTAGAGTACTGTCCACCAATACGGCGTCCCCCTCGAGCGTGGCTATATCCGCGTCGGACAGCGTTAGTGCTGGGCAAACCGCCCTCAATGCCGGGCCACAATCTGCCGATCTTCGGCGGCTATTACCGGAAGCCAGTCGAGGATGACCGCTACCGGCAGGGTGAAGTACTGGTGCATCGGGCAATGCCCGAACGCTCTCTCAATGGCCCCGAGGATGTGTCGTAGGGTGGTTCTACACTGCCTGAGCGACGAGAAGGGGTCGCCGCCCACTGCCATGGTCGACGAGGAGGTTTCCCTGTCGCCCTGATCCGCGAAGTCTTCTCGGATCGGCGGGGGTGGCGACCTCTTCTTTCTCTGTTCGGATCCGTTTCGGGCGGATCTAGACTGCGTGCGCGGTGTCTCGGCCGCGTTCACGGTCGAGTTCCGGTTCCTGCTCGAAAGCGAGTTCGCTCGCTTCGTCGGGCCGTTGCTCGACGTTGAGGAGTTCCTTGATGGATCGGGGGTGGCTGGACATTGTCGCTTTCATCGCGGGGGCAATGCTGGCCGCGAGATTCGCGAGTTCTTCGTTGAGCTGGGTCAGGTTGATCGGCGACAGATTGGCGGCGACGTCGTCGGCGCTGGCCACTGGTCCGGCTGCTTGGCCGAGTCCTCGTCCCACGGAGTCGAGCACGCTCTTGGTCTTGTCAACCTTGGATGGTCCACCTCTGGCGCGTTCCTGTTCAAAAGATTCGGCCGCTGGGGTTTCGGGCACGGGACCGAGCTGGGCTTCGGAAAGCTGGGCGAGCTGGTCGTAGGCGGGAAGCCCCCGCGCGGCGACATATCCCAGTGCGACGGCAGATGCTGCGTCGAAGACGCGGCGATCGTTGGTCGTCTCTCGCTCGATGCGCTCCTGGTCGGCGGCGGCGATGTCCTCTTTCGTTGCCTCGTTGGCCGTGTGGAAGAGGACCGCGTTTCGGCGTTCGTGCTCACGCAGTGCGTGCAGTCGGACGTCGTTGTCCTGGACGAGTTTGTTCAAGCGTTGGGCGTTGACCGACTCCGGGCCCTCGAGGTGGCGGGCCGCCGCAGCGGCGGCCAGGACCTGGATTCTGGTCTGGTCGATCGGTGCGCCGCGGTAGACGCCCAGCACCTCACGGATTGGTTTGGGGCGGGCGATCTTTTGGCCGGTTCGATGGCGTTCCTCGACGTTTGTCAGGAACGCTGCGATGTCGTGCACACGCTGATTGGGCGGCGGCGCGGCGCGCTGATTCGACCGCTTCGTCTGGTTGTCGCGAGGCCTCACTGCGATGGGGTCGACGCGTACTCCGTCGTCGACCCCTCGTGTGGGGGTGCGGGTGGGGGCGGGTTCTTTGGTGAGTGCCGGCGAGTGTGCGTAGTCGTCTGACTGGTCGGGGTCGTCGGCGGCGACCTGTTCACCGCCTTCGCCGGTTGCCCAGGATGGGTCGAGGTCGAGTTGTTCTTGCGGTTCGAGCGAGCCTGCGTCGGCCACCGTGGATTCGGTGGATCGGCCGGGGATCGGGTCGATGCCGGCCCCGCGGTCGTCGGGCTCCTGCTCGTGGTACTCCCACTCTCCTGAGGGTTTTCGTCTCGGTACGAGTGGGCGCCGCGGCGCGTCGAGGTCGAGTTCCTCCTCGTACCCCGTCACCTCCTCCTCGTCGTAGTTCCGTTCGGCCCAATCGGCTTCTTCGTTCATGCGTTGCTGGTACTCGTCGGTGGTTCGGTCGATGTCGGCCATGTTTTCTCTTCCTCGTTCCCCCCTCGCTGGTAACGGCGAGGATGTTCAGTGCTCGGCTACAGCTCCGGGCCTCGATCGTGTTCCTCGTCGTAGGGCGGTTCCTCGTCGTAGGGCGGCGGCGGTTCCTGCTCGTAGATGGGCGGTGCATCTTGCACGTAGATGGGCGGTTCCGGGTCGTTCTGCTGCTCGGCGACCTGTGCGTCCCGGCGCCGCGGTCCTCCTGCGCGGCTTTCGGTCCGGTGACGTTGTTCTGCCTCGATGAGCTCGAGCCGTTTCCGGTCGGCGGTGAGCGACTTTTCGAGTCGTGTGATGCGCGTCTGCAGCTGCCCGAGCACCCGCTCGTCGGTCTGCTCGGCCCGCTGGCGGCGTCCCTGGTTGGCGCGGTTCGCGGCCGCCGATGCTTCGATCGCCCCCCATCGCCGCTCGGACGGCACATCCGCTTCGGCGGCCTGCCGTGCGGCGCGGGCCTGTTCGATCTGTTCGGCGGTGGCGGCGGGATCGCGCTGGATCCGGTCATGGATCGCACGGGCGCGGCGCACCGCGAGGATCTTCTGCTCCTCGGCCTCGACCTCGGCGATGACCGCATTGACCGCGCCGGTATTCGATTCGTTGGTCGCACGATCGAGTTCGTGCCTCGCCGATCCGAGCATCTGCCGTGTGTCAGAGATCCGCCGACGCGCGGCCGCGGCGGCGGCGTTCAGATCGTCAGTGGCGTAGGACGAGTAGACACTGGCCGCCTGCTGGGGGGCGGTGATCTGCTCGATCTGCTTCTTGACCGCCTCGGCGCGGACCTCGTTCAACCAAGCGAACGGGTCGGCCACATCGTCGCCGACGTTCCACAGAATCCGTGAGACCGCGACCTCACTGGCCGTGCTGTGGAACAGGGCTTGCTTGCGCGGATCGATGCCGGGGTCGCCGAGTGCGACGACCCATTCCGCGCCGCCGTCGATCGCCTTCTCGATGTAGGTGTCGACGTAAGCGTGCATCTGTTCCTGGTGCTGACGGGCGTAGGCAGCGAGGATCTTGTCCTCGCCGGCCGCGACCTCGGAGAGGAACGGAACGCGGTATCGGGCAACCGCGTCGGTGCGGCGACGCGGCAGCTTTCCGGGTGCGGTTGCCTTCTCCAGCGCGTCGGCCATGACCTTGCCGGGGGTGTTCTTCTCGTCGTCGAGCTTCCCCTTCTTGCCGACCGCCCGCATCACCCTGGCGGCGTCGGTGAGGAGCTGGCGGGTGTCCCAGCCGAATGTCTCCGCCTGTGCGACGGTCTCGACGATCCTGTCCCAGCCGCCGAATGTGTGGACCCAGGTGAACTGTTTGTCGGTGAGGATTACGTCGAGCAGGGTCGCGGTGTGTTCCTCGTACAGGGCGCTGACGGCGGCGATGTAGCCGTCCTTGATGGCGTCGAAGGACTCGGCATGGGCGCGGGCCTGCTCGATCATCTGGTGTGCGGTGCGCTGTGATCCGTCGCGGGCCAGGATCCCCTTGAGGACCCCGAGAGCGCCGGGATGCTCCTCGGGGCGGTGCTCGAAATCCCAGTCGGGGAGCTCGTCTTCGGCCGCGTAGGCGATGTTCTTGCTCTTGCCTCGGGTCATCGCGACATAGAAGCCCTGTCGGTCCATCCCCGCGGAGGTGAGGACGTGGCAGGACCCGACCGTCATTCCCTGCGACCGGTGGACCGTGGCGGCATAGCCGAGTTGGACGTTCTCGGCGATGTAGTCGCCGGCGACTACAACGCGGCCGCCGCTGACGTGGTTCTCCAGGCGCAGTGAGCCGTCGGCGCCGACCTCGACGATGGTCCACAGATCACCGTTGTTGACGCGTCCGGTGCGCTGGCCCCTGTCGTCCTTCACGACGTACTTGCTGTTGTTCTTGCGGGTGACCACGACGTCACCGACCGCACCTTCGAGCCCATCGGCGAGCACGATCCCGGGCCCGGTGACGGTGCCGTTGTCCCGGTAGTACGCGGTGGCTTTCAGGTTCAGCTCACGCACCAGGTCGTTGGTCGGGGCGACCATGAGGGTGACCTCGTCGTCTTCGACGTCGGCGACGTACGCGTCGAAGACCTTGTCCGCGAGCTCGTGGGTCATGGCCGACTGGATGCGCCTGTTCTCCTTGTACCACCCGATCGCGCGCTCATCGCCATTACGGAGCCTCAGGCTCGCGGCGGCTTCGCCCTCGGTGCGGAATCGGTGGATCTTCGACAGGAACGGCGCAAAGGTGCGCTCGGCGAGATCACGCAGAACGCCGCCGGACTCCACTGAGGCCAATTGCTGGTGATCGCCGAGCAGGCGTACCACGGCCCCGGTATCCGCGGCGATTCGAGTGAGGTCGGCAAGGTTTCGCGCCGATGCCATGCCGGCCTCGTCCACCAGAAGAAGGTCACCGGCCTCGATTCCGGTCGGGATGCCATGCTTGTCGCGGGTCAGGATGTCCGCGATGGTGCGCCCTTCGACCTCGATCTCCGATCCGAGCACTTCCGCGGCACGGGCGGACGGGCCGAGTGCGATGACCTTGCCGTTGGTCTGCTCCCAGGCGCGGGCGACCACTCTCGCGGCGGTGGTCTTGCCGGCGCCGGCGGCGCCGACGGCCACCGCGACCGTCTTCTTGGCGGTGAGGAAGTGCTCGATCATCGCGATCTGATCGGTTCCGAGATGGAACCCGTCGATCTTCGATTCCTTCGCGACTGCCTTCTCGATCTTCCGGATCTGGCGCCGGATGACACGATCGGCGACGGTCAGCTCGCTCTCGGCGTCGGCGTTGCTGCGCATGAATGACTCAGCGGCGAGGACCGACTCAGAGGTGTATCGCATGGTGGTGCGGTCGACGGTGTGCAGCCGAACCAGGCCGCCCTCGATCGTCTCGGACAGCTTGTCCGGGGCGAGGTAGATCTCGGTGAACACGGGGATGCAATGGTTCTTCACGAGGGTGTCGACGGCCGCGCGAACGTAGACCTCGAGGTCGAGGTCGTCGGCGAAGCTGAACGCTCTCGCTTGCCGCTGCACCTCGGCGGCGAGGCTGTAGACGGTCCAGGTTCCGACCCTGCGGGACAGGTCTTCTTCGACGCCTCGGATCAGTTCCGGGAGATCGGCGGGGCCGAACGGGGGCCGGTTGTCGTGGCCGGTCTGCGCCTCGTCCACCAGCTGCCGGGGCGAGGTGTCGACGATGATTGCGCGTGCTCGCTCGTTCCACTCGGCCCGCAGTTCTGCCATCGAGCGGGGCGGGTTCTTCGCGTTGCGGGTGTCCAGCGTTGCCTGCTGTGCTTGCGCGAATTGGACCTTCTTCGGCGGGTTCTTGCCGTGGCGCGCGGTGTATTCACGGGCCAGTTCCGCCTGCCGGTCCACGATGGCCTGGCGGCGCGAGAACTCTTCGATCAGCGCGAGGGGGATGCCTTCGACCTCCGGATCCGACATGATGTCATTGGAGCTGACACGAACAGCACCACGACCAGCAACTCGCGCAGGAACGCGCCGAACGCCATTGGGCGGCCGCTACGCTCCCTCGTTAGGCGCTAGATCGGTCCCGCTGGCGTTCGTAGGATGAACCGGTCGCGCCTGGACCAGGTTGACTTCCTCATCGCCATCGAACCGGATCAACGTAGCCTTCGGATTCTCTTGCGCCGGCTCGAACACGGCAGTTTCCGCCGTGAACTCTTTGACGACGCCGCGCATCAGTGCCGCCTGACGGCCGACAACAAGGACTCTCTGGTCGAGCTCGATCGCGATGTCGCGGATTAATCGGAGATCGACTTCGTCCCCGACTTCGTACGAAAATGTCTCCGGATCTGCATTAGTGTCTCGGTCAATCTTGACTCGATCCCATGTCGCAGATATTGGATTCCCGGATAGAATCTTGGCGGAATCTATGATGTTGATGGCTTGCTCGCCGGTGACGATTTCGGGGAACCTTATTCTGGTGCTTGTGTAGTCCTGAATCGTTGCCAAAGCTCGTGCCAGCTTTGCCAGTCGAGAGTAGTCGCCATCCTTCTCTTTAAGTTCCGAGGATCCAGTGGCGAAATTTCGTGGACCAAACGCTTGGGATATCGCCATGGTGTTTGGTTTGTGCATGTTGGCAAGGAACTCAAGGCTGGATACTATGGCCGCTGGCTTTTCTCCCGATGCGGCAACCTGTATGGAAATGTTTGCGGTGAGGTCGGGGTACTTCTTCGCGAGTATCTCCAACGTGATGAAGCCTGGTTCGTCCGTCCACACGGTTCTTCGTCCGCCGGCCTGTCCCACCGTCACTTCTACTTGTTTGACCTCGATCTCGGCCAAGACGCCCTCGTCCGGAGAGAGTATGGCTACAACTAGGTCGCGCTCCGCTTCGTCCTGATCTTCAATTTTAGTCGATGCCCCAATTGTCACGACCGGTTCGTTGATCTCGCCTCCGAGTCCGCCAGGTAGGTCCAGGTTGACCGTCGCCAGTCCGGATGGAAGGGAGACTGGGGTTCCGTAGTTTATGAATTTATCGTAACTCTCGCGCACGGGGGCGTCACTGGGGACATTTACTTTGAAGGTGCCCGTGATTGGGCGCTTCTCCATGGCGGCCAGGGAGCGAGCAAATATGCTGACATTGACCCAGCTGCCTTCGGAGCCTGTGCTGAATATTGCTACGAGGCCGGGTGAATTCGCTGGTGCATCCGAGCTCGCGCTGGGTGGGTTAGCGGTCATCGATATTTCGTACCGATAGTGTGGATCGCACTCATTCAATGCGCTGTAGATGCTGCGAAGGTCGCTCGTAACATCGATTGGACGGAGCTCTTCGCCCGACTCACGTGTCTCTCTTCGGGCAATGATCGCTGTGAGGCGGTCCATCTGCTGTTGGAGGCGCTCGCGGCCGTCTCGGAGGTAGTAGTCGGTTATCTGCGGATGCTTGGCTACAAGAGCTTCGATCCTGTTGAGGCCAACCCACCGACAGGGGAACAGATGATCCTTCGAGAGCGTGTCGAGCCATCTGAGGTCGTTCGGGGTCGGATTGAGCGGCAGAACCAGTCGCCACACAGAGATGGTCCAGCCCTGGTCCTTGGCGGTGTTGACAACCTTGTCGAGGGAGTTCTTGATCTTCCGCTTCTCGCTGGAGGTAAGTCTCTTGCTGTACCGCTTGACTTGGTAGATCTCCCGGATCGATAGGTCATCGGATATCGGGACGAATACATCGATTCCACCATCGCCCTTGCCCGGCTGAACCTGTGTCGCCTCAAAATTCTCGGCGCACAGAAGCATTGCTACGGCGTCTTCGATGGCTTCGCCGGGAAGCCGCGACCACTCGATGAGAGACATCCACCGAGAGTAATACTGCACTAGGCAGCGAAACCGGAAGCGGTGGGCGTGGTCTTCGTGAGGTTTGATCGTCGGCCACCAGGATGTCGTCCGGGCGGGACGCGACGGCCCTGGTGGCCGCGACCGGCTCGTTTGGGTTCCGGGCGGGGTAACCTCCGGGGCTGCCGATGACGGTCCGCGTCTGAGGACCGCTTCTCGGCGCGCAGCGGGCGGTGAGGCTAGGTCGTAGTTCCCGGTGATCTGTTCTCGCCGGAGTTCGGACATGCGCTTGTATGTCGCCAGTCCCTCGTAGACGTCGAGGACCCCGGGGGCGGTGATGCCGTGGCCGGTCGGCGGACACCCGGACGAGGTTGCGCATGACGGCGCCGGAGATGTCCGGGAATCCGGTGGCATCCCAGTGCACCGTCGACGGGATGAAGTAGTCGATCCACTCCTGTGAGAACGGGCGCGGCCGGGTCACTGCTCGGTCTGGGCTCGTCGGAGCATGATCGAGTCGAGAGCATCGTCGAGCGTGATGTTCTCCTGCAGTAGTTGGACGAGGAGTTCCTTGGTGGACTCGTCCATCGTTCGTCCCTCGATCGCCATGATCGGCGCGAGCCGGGCGTATTCGGCTCGCGCCTGCGCCTCGGTCAGACCACGCTGGGCTTCGTCGTCGTTCATACGGCGCGCTCGCCTTCTTCGTCGATGCCGTAGCCGTGGTCGATCTCGGCTTCCGGGTGGATCGGGGTGACGTTCCCATTGTCCGCGGCAGTGGTGGTGCCGAGGACATCACGGAGCGGGCGGGCGTGTCCGCTGCCGGCGGCCTTGATGCCGTCGATGACGGACTGCTCCACGACCGTGGCACCCGGTGGGGTCGGCTCGATGCTGGCGTCGGTCGACTGATCGGGCGCCGTGGCTTGTCCGGCGCGGAGTTCGACGACGCGGTTGAGGCTGGCTTCGTACAGCTTCTCCCGGGGCACCTCGCGTTCCTTGGCGAGCGTGTCGGCGCTCCGTTCGCCGGCGGCGAAGGCGTCGCCGCGGCGGTTGGCGGCTCCGCGATCGGTCTGCCCGGTGCCGTCCCAGGATTCCCAGTTCCACTGCCGGCCGTGCCAGTACGTGCGGGCGCCGGGCATGCCGGAGTTGGGGTCGAAGCCGTACCGCCACTCGTACTCGCTGGCGTCGAGGGTTTGCCAGGGCCGCCGTGCGAGGTCTTCGGCGCGGGCTTCGGCGTTTTCTTCCCACTCCTTGCGGGCGGCGGCCATGCGCCCGGGCACGCTCGCGATCACCGCTTCTCGCGTCATACCTTGCTCCTCCGCCCATCCTTCGGTCGGGTTGAGGTCCAGCGACCATCCTCGGTGCTGGCCGTCGGCCCGGCGGCGTTCGGTGTCGAGCCGCTCGCGGCGTAGCGCCTCGGGTGAGTTCTCCCGGGAGTTGACCTCGAGGCTCAGTTCGTGGGCCTCGAGCTTCGCCTGTTCCAGTTCGTCTTCCAGGGTGAACACCAGCTCGGATTCGGCGGTGGCGACGTCGAGTTTGGCCTTGTCGCGTTCGAGCTGAGCTGCGAGGGTGTCGCCGCGGTTGCTGACGGCGGAGAGGTGATTTCGGGTGGACTGGATGAACCCGGTGGTGGCGCTGTCGAGTGCGACGATGTCGATCATCTTGTCGCGTTCGATGTAGCGCTCCTCCCCCGCGATGTCGACGATGTAATTGGCGAGGGTGTGCGAGTAGCCGAGGGTGTTCGGGACTCCGTTGATCGACCCGATCGGAAGGAACGTGCGTGCCTTGGTGACCTCTTCGCGGGCCTGTGCCAGCGCTTCGGTGATCGCGGCGCGGAGTTCGGGTGCCTCGCTGTCGGGCACGGCGCGGCCGGCGACGTGCCAGATGCGTGTGCTGCGGTCCGGGGTGGCGAGCCAGTCCTGGAGTTTCGCGCTCTGTTCCGTCAGTTTGGGCAGCCGCTGTGTCGCGGCCGCGATCTGCCGTTCGAGAGAGCGGATCGTGGCCTGTCGGGCCGCGTTGTTGTTGGTGACGGCGTTGCGCCCAGCTTCGAGCATGGTGACGTTCTGCTCGGCCTCGACCTGCTGGACGAACACCGGGTCGCCGGTGGCGGCGGCCTTGGTCTGCGCCCACGACAACGACAGGTCGCCGCCGACGTCCTCCATCGTCTGGGGGACGTCTTCGCGGCGCAGCTGGGCGACGAAACCGGACTTGCGGGCGACGTACTGGTACATCATCGCGTCGTAGGAGCGCCGCGACGACGTTGATGACGCTGACCTTCTCGAAGGTGTTGCCCTGGCGGATGATGCGCCCGATCCGCTGTTCCATGTCCGCCGCCGTCCAGGCCGGATCGAGGTTTGAGTGCGCGCTGGACGTTGAGTCCGGTGCCGCCCTTCTTCGTCGAGGTCAGCAGGACCCGGATCCGCCCGTCCCGGCAGGCCTCGGTTGAGTGTGGCTTTCGCCTTGGGCGAGTTGTAATCGTGCATGAACGCGATTTCCTCGGCCTTCATCCCGCGTCCGATCAAGGCATCACGCAGTTCGGTGTACACGATACGGGCGCGGCGACTCTCGCCGACCTTCGGTGTTCCGCGGTCGCAGAACACGAGCTGGAAGGCACCGGTCATGTCCGGGCCGTATTTGTCGGCCGGAACGACCACGTCGGCGTTGTCGACGTAGGCGTCCCAGATGGCATCGGCGGCGTCTGGTCGGAACGCTTCTCCGGGTGTTCGGGCCGGGCGCCAATCGGACCCCGTGCCTGGTGCGCTGGTCCGGGAGGGTGCCCGCCGGCCGGGTCAGCAACGAGTTGGTGCACGAGGTCGACTTCTTCACCACACTGGTGACCGCCGAGGGCGGCACGGTCCCTGGGGACCGGCAGATCGATGGAATGGACATGTCCAGCTTTCTGCTGGGTACGGACGAGAACTCGGGCCGCGACATGGTCTTGTACCTGCAGGGCAATCGGCTGCAGGCGGTGAAGTGGCATCAGTGGAAGGTTCACCTGTTCGAGCAGGACGACTTCTATTCCACCTGGGCACCGACTAACGTGCCGATCCTCTACAACCTGGAGCCGGTCGCCGCCGGGGGCCGGCGCATTCCTCAAGTCGCTCGCCGTCGAGCCGCCCATCCGACCGGGCACACCCGACCCGTACGTGCCACCCGAACCCGGTGAACTGCAACCGCAGACACACCTGCAGATCGGCCCCACATGCACTACATCACCACCCTGGTCAGATCCAACGACGAACCTCCCGACCCGGGTCATGGGATCGAGCACCAATCCGGATGAGCGTCGGCCCGGCCGGGGGCTGCCCGCAAGCCCCACCCGAGCCTGTTGTGCCTGACAGCCATCGTGGGGCTGTCGGTCACGCCCTCCAAGCAGTGCCCGATGGACGGTGAAGAATCGATCCCGCTGAGGATCCCGGACCGGACACCGCCGGCGGCGAGGGAACGCTGCGTGCCGCAAGCACGGACACAACGATGTCCGCCGCTCGCCCGCCCCAGCAGCACCGATCTACGCTCCTCGTGTCCCACTTCCGGTCGGGCTGCGTCCGGGCCGCCGAGGGCGCAGGGCCCGTGACGTTGGTCCCTTGCGGGGCGGTGCCGGGCCTCCGATGCTGGTCGTATGTCAGTCGGACGCACGATCCTCGGTGTCGCCGGGGCGGCAGCGGTCGTCTACGGGGCCTGGGTACGTCCTCGGCTCGTGCGGTGGGGTGCGACGGATGAGGAAGTTGCGGGGCCGTATCCCGGCGGTGACCTGGTTCCCGGCGGTGAACGGGGCGGGGCGATGGCCGTCACGATCGACGCCCCGCCGGATCAGGTCTGGCCGTGGCTGGTCCAGCTGGGCGGGGATCGTGGCGGATGGTACTCCTGGGACCACCTGGACAACGCCGGCCGCCCGAGTGCCCACAGAGTCCACCCCGAGTGGCAGGACCTCGCCCTCGGCAACCACGTGAAGTACTGGACACGCCGCCACGGCCCCGTGGACGCGTGGGAGGTTGCAGTGCTGGAACCAAATCGGTTCCTGGGACTGCGCGGGTTGAGCGATCTTCGAGGCCACAGTCTTGAGCCCGAGCAGCCACGGCCGTCGGCCTACACGGAAGGACTCTGGGGCTTCCTGTTGAAAGAGTTGCCCGGCGGGCGCACCCGTCTGGTGATCGGCGGGTATCAAGTTCTCCGCCCGCGCTGGCTTGGACGTTTCGTCTTCTACTGGCTCTTTCCCCCGGTTGTCTGGATCATGCAGGCACGGATGTTGGCCGTCCTCAAGCGCAACGTCGAACGAGCGGCCCACTGCGGCGCTAGCTAGCGTAGCGAGGATAGCTATCCTCGCTACGCGGTTGCGGCTGCGGCTGCGGTCGCGGAGCTTGTCGGCGCACGATCGATGGCGCCGAATACCGGGCCGAGTGTTGCAGCCCAATCGATCTGAGCGTTGCGCCCAGCTGCCGCCGCACGTGATGGCGATCCGCGGCCGACCATCGGGTCGCCGGCAAAAATGGACAACCGACCCAGGCTAGGTCACTTACGTCACCGTGATGAAATCGTGCCCGCTCCCCCCTGCCAGAAGAGCCGCACCAGATGGGTTCGCCAACCGTTCAGCAACCGAACGTACCCTCGTCGATACGCACACCGATATGCCAACGGCATCGTCGAACGACTCGCGCGACCGCGATGACATTTGACGAGACCCGCACTTTCGTGGCGCGATCGATCGCGGTCACCCGTCGGGATCGATCACCACCGATCTACTCGCCCGCTTCGGGATCGAGTGGCGGGGTAGGTGCGCCTTTGGCGGGCGGCAGCTCGCCGGATACACGGTGCTGCATCGTGCGGGCGTGGTGTTGCTTCGCGGTGATGGCGGCCTCGATACGGCAGCGCAGGTTTTCGTCGTCCAGGCATGGATTGTCGAACCCGGTCACCACCGCCAGCTCGATTCCGATGCGGATGTGGGCAGTCTTGTTGACCACCGATCCGTCGTCACGGCACACCAGGTCGCGTCCAGCGGCGATGACCTGAGCCATGGCGTCGGCACGATCGGACGCCTCCCCTGCGCGCACCGACGTCCGCTGCATCTCCAGATCCCAAAACGACACGAACCACTCCACAACCGCTCCCTCATCCACTGTTCCCGAGTGAACTGTATGAGTCACCGGTGCCCGGTATGCAACGCGGCGCCCGCCCACCTGCAATGCGCAGATGATCGCCGACGTTGTGATGGTGTTGCATCCGCATTGCGGTCCACACGTGCGGTTGTCTGTTGCATCCGAACCGGGGGCCGACGTTGCAAAGCTCGTACTGGTCGGCGTTGCGTTTCCGCGACCACGCGTTGCGTTGCCAACCTCATCTGGTTGGTCTGCAACGTCAGGCTGTGTTGCGGTCAGAGGCGCTGGGTGTTGCGGAGGTTCGGAATTTGCTGGGTGGGGCGCGCCTCGTTCCGTTGGTCGGGTCGTCTCCCTGGTCGCGCCGCGGAGGGTACGAACTGGCCGTCGCCGCGTTGCCGGGGGGTGGGCGATCAGGGTGCCCCGACCAATGTGTACTGCGGATCGAGCGTTGCCGCATTGCGTCCGTCCGCCATCTCCTCGAGCTCCGGCAACGGGGGCGTCCGGAACCCGGCGTCGACCGCGCGTTGCGCCACCTTGTCGAATCGGCGCATTGCGGTGCTGGCGGCCTTGGCCCGCGTGAGCGTGGCGATTTCCGCGTAGCTGTGCTGTTCGATGATTCGCAGTCGGGCCGTCTCCTTCACGACAGGCTCGAAGTCGGCGCACGTGTCGATGAAGTCGAGGAGGTTCTCGATGGTCTGGGCCTCGTCCGGCAACACGAATGGCTCTTGCGAGTCCTCTGGCGCATTGCCGAGCGTTAGCGCATCGGCGTTGCGTCCGTCCAGCGCATTGCGTGCACTGTGCTCCTCGGTGCGGGTCGCAACATGGGTGAGGTCATCTGGGTTCGCCTCGGTCGGCTGCGCGGCATCCGCAACGTCAGTGGCACCCTCAGGCCCGGCCCCGGCGGCCTCACGGCCGTCGTCGAGTGTCGAGAAGTCGTCTGGTGTTGCGGTGTCGGCGACCTGCGCAACGGGCTGAGCAATGCGCGGCGCAACCTCGGAGGCCGACGCAACAGGCTGAGCAATGCGCGACGCAACATCGGAGTCCGATGCAACACCGGGGACCTGCGCAACGTTAGAGACAGGTGCAACGTCGGAGTTCGGCGCAACGTTGGGGTCGTCTGCAACGTTGGGGTGGTGTGCAACGCTCGGAGCAACGAGACCCGCAATTTCGCCGCCGGTGCGTTCGGATGCCGGCATCGACTCCGCCACCGACGTCCGGTAGTCGGTCGTGATGTCCTCGTCGTCTCGCTGTTCGCGGTCGCGGGTGTCTCGGACGACCGCTGTGTATTCGGTGTGGGCGGTGCCGATGGCTTTGATGAGGATTCCGACACCGTGAGTGAAAGCCAGGACCAACAGTGGCGGGATGACTGCAATGAGCGATGCGCCGGTTGGAGTCAGTGGGGTGTAGCCGAGGTCGATGCCCGCTGCAACGCGTCGTGCGGCGGCTTCGGCGGCGCGGTAGGCATGGTAGGCGTTGCCGAAGACGCTGATGAAGACGACGACCACCGCGAGCCAGAGGAAGAAGCGCTTGCCTGTTGCGCTGCCGTTGATTTTGCTGAGCGCAACGATGGCGATCGTTGCGCCGAGGATTGCGCCGTCGACGATGGCGGGGAAAATCCAGGTGAGATGGTGTGGGATTGTGCCCTGCAATGCGAGGTCGCGTTGCACGGCGAACGACAGTACGAAGGCTCCGGTGGTGATGCCGACCGCAATGACGATCGCAACGATTAGAGCGGCAATGAGGGCGCGGAGCTGGATTCGTGCTGCTCGGATACTAAGGTCGTTCATGATCGGGGTTTCCTTCCACGGGTTCCCGGTCCACGAGGCCCCCGCCGGCGCAATCGGCGGGGGCCTCCTTATGTTGGTGCGGCCAGTGCGTTGCGGTGGGCATATCTCGAACCACGAGGCGCCCACCTAGCTCTGCTAGCTAGTGTCGCTATAGGTGCTAGCAGCCGTTTTTGGCCAGGTACTCGATGAGCGCGGCGTCGGTGACCGACGAGATGGTGATGCTCCGGTCCCCGGTCTCATAGCGCAGCTTGTCCACGCCGCGCGTCAGGCGGGCCTTGGTAGAGGGCCGCAACCGCACGTTGTGTTGTTCGCTGAGTTTCTCGACAGGCGATGCCGCCTCGGGTGCAGGAGACAAGACCGGCGTGACGGGCACGTCGGCGACGGGCCTGATGGTCGATTCGGTCGGAAGTTGCGTCGGCGGCTGGTCGACGGCGGCCGGGGTGGGGTCTTTGACGACCCGGGGGCGCTCAGGAAGATCTGCGGCGGGATGCGCCGGCCTGCGGATAGCGGGTTCACGTTGGACGCTCATACGGTCGCTCCTGCGGTCTTGATGGGTAGTTCGTTGAGAAGGTCGGTGTAGGCGAGCTGCAATGACAGCGATTTTCCGCCTGTGAATTTGTGGATCGGGGTGCGTGCGCTGTGTGCGTCCTGCCGCGTGGCGTATTCCGGGATGGTGGTGCGCGCGACGAGGTCGCCGTAGACCTCGCGCAGTTCGCTCTCCCGGAATCGGTGTTCGCCTGTCCCCCGCTGTCGGCTGAGGACGATCTTGTCGATAGCCAGGTTCGGGTTGGGGCGTCGCTGGACGTTCTCGACGGTTTCGAAGAGTTTGGTGACGCCTTGAACGCTGTCGATTGTGGGCTCGGTTACTGCGATGACCCCGTCCACTGCACAGAAGACGGCGAAGAGGAGTTTGCCGAGTGACGGTGGGCAGTCGAAGAGGACTGCGTCGTAGGCGGAGAGGTCGAGGCCCTCGAAGGCGATGTCGAGGCGGAAGATGAGGTCGTTGGCCCCATCTGACTCGATGTTCGCGAGCGTCTGGTCGGCCGGGATCAGATCGACGCCGTCCCATGGGGTGGCAATGACGGCGTCGATCGCCGTGCCCGACTCGGTTCGGCTCATCAGGTCGTAGGTCGTCAGCATCTCGTCGGTGATCGTGACGCCTACGCCGTTGGTGGCGTTGCCCTGGGGGTCGACGTCGACAATGAGGACGTGTCCGCCAACGTTGCTTATTGCGCTCGCGAGACCGAGGGTCGTGGCGGTCTTGCCCACTCCCCCCTTCTGATTGCAGATCGCGCATTTGCGTGTCATGACTTGGTTTCCGTTCCGTCGAGGCCAGGAGACTTCCAGATGCGCGCGATGAGCGTTAGTGCAACTCCGCACGCTCGCGTAGGGAGCATAGCCAGGCTTGGCCACTGAGCTAGCTCGACACGCCGAGCAACGCTAGCGTTCTTTGCTAGGTGAGCTAGCGTTCTTAGCGTTCATAGCGTAACTACTTTCTCTAGTTTGGCTTTCGTAGCGATCGACGCTGCAGACGCAGACATAGCTATGGCCTCTATGGTTGCGACCCTATCTACGCTCTCTGCAATCGCTTTGCTCGCAACGATTACTGCACTAATTTTCATAGCGACGTTAGATACGACTGCGCTTATAGCGATGACAGCAACGATCGATAGTCAAACTTCCCTAGCAAGCATCGCCCTCGTAGATGTGTTCGCACTCATAGCTCTGCCAGCACCCCTACGACCCCTAGACTGCATAGCCAGCTTATTCAGGCTAGAACGCCTAGAAAGGCAAGTCGGCCAAGACATGCAAGCGTCCATAGAAAGCGGCGCAACTATAGCGCTCATACGGCGTCTAGCTCAGGTACATATCGTTGCTGGCATCTCTCTGATAGCGACGATTGCGAGAATTGCTGCGCTACAACGAGTAGCTGCAATCGTCGCCATAGCAGAACTATCCTCGATATGAAGGCTAGAGCCGATAGCCCAGATCGACTGGATAGTTGTGCTTCCTTCCCTGCCACCAAAGCAGATCCCCAATGCTATCGGAGCTAGCGTTGATATTTCAGCAGGTAAGGGGCCGTCGGCCGCAACTATGCCACGAGGCGCCGTCACGCGAAACGCATCCCTCCACCAGATCGCATCTGCCTAGGCACGGGCGGAACCCGGGAAACAGAACAGGCCGGCTTCGAGTCTTCACAGCTCGACATGCCGCCCGAGCGGACCTCGCCCCGGATCCACCAAGTACGATTTTCGCGCTTGCGGCCCGCTAGCGGGCCTATCTCTGTGAGCGAGAACTGCTATTTCCGCCAGCGGCGTTAGTGCAACGGTCGCTACACCGCTAGCTACTACGTCACGCCTAGCAGCCGTAGGAAAGCGAGCAATCAACGCTCGCATAGCTCATCAAGATCGCTATAATAGCGTTGCTTTGCTATCTAGCGTCTCTAGCAACGCTACGTAGCATGACTAGCATCGCACCGCGGGTTGCGTCGCTGTCCCAACGAGCGCACATTCGCTGGGCAGCGCGTCGCAGGAAAGCATTCCCCCGGGCTAAGAAGGAAGCGGCAGAACGTGTGAATCGGGTGTGCACAGAGCCGACGGTTCAGGGCAGTAATCGGTAGGCGAGTTGTTCGGCGTTGAGTTGCCGAATGCCGTCGTCGACGGCTTGGCGGTCGGTGAGGTCGACGCCTCGCTCGGTGAGCGCTGCGGCCACCTGTTTGGCGGGGCCCCAGGTAGTTTCATCGTCGAATGCGTCATGGAACTCGGGTAGGAAGGTGTCCACAGCATCAACGACGCGGCTGATCCACTGGCGGTCGAGCCCTTGTTGGGTCAGCGCGAAGGTCAGCCATCGGCGCAATACGAAGGGCAGTGCGTTGCGTTGGTCGGCGTCGAGGACTGCTTTGCGGGGAAGCCAATCGGTGAGCAGCAGCATCACCTCGCCCGGGCTCCAGCACAGCGGTCCGGCGCCTATGTAGCCGTCGCCATAGTCCAGGAACAGCTCGGCCAGCGACCGGCTCACCTCGTCGTCGCTTCCGATGTCGGTGAGGAAGTCCTCGACCAGTTGGCGGCGCCTTTGCTCGGGAAGTCCGACGTGTTCGGGCCATTCTGGCAGGTAGTTCCGGCAGCGGGACCATGCCAACGCCCGGTGATCGCAAAAGTCCTCGTCGGCGGTGCGGGGCCAGGTCATGTCGGTGGTACGTAACGCGTGCGCGAGATCGGCGAGCACCTCGGCGACCGGGACCGACTGGAGCGGCATCGGTGCCTCGTCGGGCTCGCGCAGCTGGTCCCACGTGGTGGCTGCGCCAGGATTCAGGAGAGCAAGCTTGTCGATCATCAGCCCGCCGACCTGGTAGATATTCGCCATCAATGTGTGTGGGTGCGGTCCGTCGTAGTCAATGAACAGGACCCGTTCGCTCTCGTACACGTCGACCGCGCGCCACGCTGCGGTCGGAGTCCACGCCGCGACGGTGTGCCAGGCCGGCAGTAGTTGGGTTTCGGCCAAGATGCCTAGGGTGTCGGTCAGCATGGAGATGTCGGCCGCAGGTGCGACCCGCGCAAGCGCGTCGACCGCGGCCAGCGAGTGCGGGGACGGTGTGGAGCATGCTCGGCCGGTGACCTGCATGCACAGTAGGTGCTCGGGTTCGTGTTCGGTCACTGCCGCCGTCGACCACGCCTCGCCGAGCCAGCCGCTGGCCCAGGTCTCGGCGGTGAGCACGTCGTCGATTTCGAGGAGTTGCCGAGCGTCGCGCAGCAGAAGATCGGCTGGGTGAAGTTGCCGAGGAGCACGGCGAACGGGTCGGCTTTTGCCGCCCTTGCGGCGGCCACGGCTCTTGGGCATATCCGCAGTCCACCACAGACACCGACCAAGGCGCCATCACGACGCGCCGTCCGGTGAGATTCGGGCGACGTCCGTATCTGCCGTCACGTGACAGAAACCGTAGGTGGCCCGGGTATCAACGCTCGCCAAACTATTCGCAATAACCAGAACTGCCTAGCGGTGCTAGCTCGCATTGCTAGCAATGCGAGGTCAGCGTGCTTGGCTGCTGAACAGCCGGGAAGGACGCCGTGCCCGTTGAGCGGGGCCTATGGGGTCGTGCGCCGTTGAAAAGTCTTCATCCACGAAGATGGGGTGAACCGCCTGCTGTGCGAGAGGGTCGACTTCGATTGCCATGCGTACGAGGCCATCTCGGAACTGTTGCTGGGCAGATGGTGCGGTGTCAGAGTTGCGTCTGCGAAGGCTCAGGCATCATGCGTCCCTCATGGTGACGTTCTTGCGAGCTGGACCGCGAACCACGACTGCGGTTTCCACGACTGCGCGTGCCTCGTCGGAAAGGGCGAGAATCGCGTGATCTCTAGCCTGGACCGTGGCCTCGTCGTAGGCGTGGACAACGACATTGTCGTCGGCCCACACAGCAGAGTGGTCGCACGCTCTGATGAATGCGTGGTTGTGAGCTACAACCCGGCACTGGTCGAAGGCAGTAACCGTCGCGTGGGTGTAGGCCCAGACATGAACTTGCCCGGTGACTTCCACGGTCGTTGCGTCAGTGGCGACGATGTGAGCGGTCGCGGGTAGTGGTGAGTCGAGATGAATCCGTGCCTGCGATCCAGCGGTAAAACGCAAGGTCCACTCGTCGCCGGCCGATGCGAAGGTTTTGTCGTCGAGTTCGATTAGCTGCCCTGCAGTGTCGACCACGACTGTTTTGGCGCCGTTACGGAGGCGCTCGCGGATCGAGTCTGCGTTGTGGCTGATGCGGGGAGGCGCTTGGACTCGGCTGACGTAGACCCGTGGGTGGCGTTGGGTCGATCGGGACATGGTGTTCTTCTTACCCACGAGCGCACTCCGTTCTGTGCGAGTCGGCCACGATGATTCTCGCAGTATATGGCCGAGACTCGGTGGCGAGTGGTACCTCGCTCGGCGCGGTGGTGATCGTCCGCGGCCGGTCCGGCCAGCGTTGCCGTATGTGCATGGTGCGCCGAGGATCGATGGGCATGGTTACGCCGCCTGCCTTTGGGGTGCCAGGGTGGCGCGGATCTGTTCCATGAACGCTTTGCGGTGCTCAGGCGACGCCGCTGCACGACGGGCTCGCTGGCGTTCGGCGTCACGCTCAGCCCGGCGCTGTGCGCTGTGCGCAGCCTCTGCGGCGCGTTGCTCGCTGGGGGAGGGGCCCGACCAGTCGATTCTGGACAAACGCCAGGTCAGATATCCGATCGGTGTGCGAACCGTGTTCGGCCAGAGCTCACCTCGCGAGACCGCGTCAGCGGTCAAAGCTTGGGCGATATCCCGTCCTGTCCAGCGGTTGGTGTCGATTCCTGCGCGATCGATGACGTCACACACGGCTCCGATGTGGCCGCTGGGTGCGATGACTGGAGCTGCGGCGACCAGGGTGGAGGCGGCTCGTTGGAGATTTATCGGGCGCGGGTTCGTCTGATTCGAGGATGAGGGTTGGTTCTCGCGCGCGCACGCGCGTTTGGTGATTACTTCTCTACAAGAGATCCCCTTCGGGGAAAAACCACTCAAAGATAGGGGGTCACGGTCGCGGGCTTGGGGATTGGGATTCGAACCCGTCGGGGTGGTGTGGTGAGCGTGCTTCGCCGCGCGGTGTGTCCTGCGGGGGGAGCTGCCGCGCTTTTTTGGTTGTGGGGGAGCGGGGGTGGCTGCGACGAGGTCAGGTGGGGAAGATAGAGCCCACACGCTGGCAGCGCGGTGCTGACGTCCACCGTGGTGGACTTCGGCGGCTTGGAATTCACGCGTAGTCAGGGTGCGGCCCCGTACCAGCTCGAAGCCGAGGTGTAGTGCTTTCAGCACGCGGCGACCTCGTTTGACCACTGACTCGGACACACCGGCGCGGGCGGCGAGATTCTGGACTGTTGCAGTAACGCGGCGCCCAGTTTTCGAGTCGGCTGACGACGCGTGCGCGGCGGCGATGGCGACCATACTTTCGACGCCAATCCTGTGTCGGGCGGCTGCGGCGCGGCCGGCGGCGGTCTTGGTGACTGCGTACCGGACCTGTCGCATCCATCCGTCGCGGCTAGTCCAGATCGGGATGCGTGACTCTTGGCCGGGGTTGACGGGCAGCGTCCAGGACTTTCCACGCTGATCGGTATCCGCGTTGAGTCGTCGCAGCTCGTCGATCCACGGGGTCTGAAGTGGTTGCGTTGTTGGTTGCGGGGTTTGGGAAATCGGCGAGTTGTGTGATTTAGCCCACGACACGCCGAGCTCGCAATGTTGAACCATGGAAAGGGTGTCAAGGCATGCGTTACTATCAGACTTACCTAGCACAGGTAGTCCTTTCGGGGATTGCAGTACCGAGTCGAAGAGGCTGCTCACTTCTTCTACTCACCTCGGGGAATGACCGTCCTGCCAGACGATCGCCCTAGACGGGAGGACCTGCCAGTCCTCCCAGCAGGATTCATTGACTAAACCCACCCCCGCCCGGGGGTCCCGTTGGGTGGTACCGCTGCTCTTGAATTAGCTATCGAGGTAGTTCCGATGCGCTATTCGCCAGGCACACCGCCCTCCTCGGTCAGAAGGGCCGGTACGCGCATAAGCGGCACCGGAAGTCGCAGCTCAGAACCCGCAGATTCCGTCGCGTAATAGGCGCCCTGGTAAGCCAACACAGGGGTGGCACCAGCGAAAGGGACTCGATTGCGTGGGAGCGCCGTAGCCGGCATGTGGTCTCGTTGAGACAGACCCGTGACTGACGGGAGGTTCGCAGGCAGGCCAGAGTTGCGGCCGTGCGTTATCATCGAGTAAGCACCGCCTCTTCCTTCCGAGGTAGTGGTGGTCAGGGAGCTGGTAAGGTCCCGAAATTTCATACACGGACAACCCCCGACGCCGCCAAGCCCTGGGGGTTGTTCCGTATCTAGGTGTCGTTCATGCGCCCATCGCCAATTGCTCGACGCGATGCAGCGACCCCGCAGCTTCGACTTCGAGTAGCCGGAGCTGTTCCGGTCGAAGTTTCTCGCTGATGTAGTCCGGGATGTCCAGTCCGTGCGTGATGGCGAGGATAAGCACGGAGTAGTCGCCAGCAGGGATGCCGAGTTCGGCTGCCCGACTCTCGTAAACCTCGTGGTGTCTGAGGGGTGCGCGGGTAGCGATTTGCCCGCGGGGCCCCTTGTTGTGCTGTGCCATGAGGAAACCCTAGATCGAACCTGTAACAGATACGGGTAACCGGGACTGTTCGGTGTGTCGCATGTGACTGAAGTGTCCATCGGAGAGGGTTGCCTTTCGTGTCTGCGGCTGGAGGTACTTAGACCTCATAGCCAGATCTGGTGCAGGGGGGTCGGGAAGGTCGGAGGCGGGCTGATTCGGATCGATCAGGACAAGTGAGGCGAGTCAGCGGTCGCATTCGGGCGGGAGTTCGCCGCACCCGAAACTGCTGAGTTGACCTGGCTTCGCGGTTGAACGCCGAAAAGGCGTTGCCCAGCAGGAGCCGCGCGGCCGTCGCGCAAGCGAAGCGACCCCTTCAATCGGGCGCGCAACATCCGACACATCAGAGTCTGATGGTCGGCGCCTGAACGTTGTGGGTCTGACTGGTCCCGGTCGTCCCAAGTAGAGATTGGATGAAGACGGCAAGATCGCGAACCGCGTCGGTTGTGACGGTCTCGGGGTAGGTGGCGGCATCGTCCGACAACGCGAGTAGCTGTTCACGCGTCAGCTCGTCGAGATCGACCGAGTACGTCCGTGGCGCCATCAGGATGCCCGTCGAACAGGCATCGGCCTTGGGTGCGGTGCCTGGGAAGAGGTCGCGCGCGGGTGCGGCGCGCACGCGGTGGTGCGGTCGGACGGGTGGCACCGTCCGGACTGGAACTGGTCCGCAACCGCGACGGCCTCGCCGCCGACAGCCTCGCCTGGCACAACTACTGCTGAAGACCGCGTTCGGTCTCGGAGACGGATGCCGTCCCGCGTCCGAACCCATGCTGCCAGTGCAGAGATCCGAATGGGATCCCCGTCCTGGTCATAGGCCACTGCGGCCCACACCATGGAGGGTGTCTCCCCTTCTCGGGCTTGTTCCGCGCAGGTCGCAAAGAACAGGCACCCCTTGCACGCATCGATTGCGGCCAGGAGCTGACCGGTGCTGGCAAGGTCGGTGTCCCATCCCTGCGGATTGCGTGTGCACGGGAGTCGATCATCGGTGGCCGGAGGCCCGTCGATGCGATCGGGAAGGTTCGAGCTGATCCGGCGGAAGAATGTCTCTTCATGCGCTGCTCGGTACACGGCGCATCGCTCTGGACCTGCAGAGCATGCGCACACCGAGTCGTGGGCATGGATGAAATGTCGCAGTTGAGAGTTTGTCCAACTCAACACGTCCGTCTCGTCGACACTACCGCCGACGACGCCTATCGTTTCCATTGGCAGATCTCCGTTCTGCTAGCTGAAGAATCACGCTGACCAGGGCGGCAACCCTGTTCGGTTCAGGCCCCTGTCCGGCGGCAACCGGGCGGGGGTTCTTCTGTCAGATCACCGACTCCCTTCATTGAGTGCCGGTCACGACCAGGGCGTATTTGATCTAAAACTTTGACCTGGAGTGATCGTAAGGGAGATGGTGCAAGGTGTCCACAAGTGATGGACGGAGTGTTTCGGTGAGTCGACGGGTGATGCGCGGGTTCAACCCTGCTCGGCTCGGGAAGCTGCGTGAAGACTCCAAGCTGAGTCGGCCCGAGCTTGCTCGCGCGGCCGGCATCGGACACGCGACCCTCTACCAGTGGGAAACGGGCGCAACTTCGCCGCAGGTAGATCTCCTTAAGCGGGTCACCGACACCCTCGGCGTGCCGATCAGCGATGTCGTCGTAGTCCCCGAGGATGAGCGCCTTCCGGGGGACTGGCGTGTCCTCGCGGGTTTGCTGCAGCCGCAACTTGGGAAGCTGGCCAAACTCAGTACCACGACTGTGGCGCAAGTCGAGCGCGGGCAGGCAGCTCTGACCGACGAGACGGCGCGAAAGGTTTCCGCAGCCTTGGGGATCTCCGAAAGTGTGTACCGCGCGGCCTACGAGCGCGCGCGAAGTCGCCCGCCCGGCACCCCGGCGTGAACTCATCGAAGAGCTAAGCTTCGGGGGCAGGGTCTCGGTGACCGTGGCGGTGCAATAAGCAAAGTGAGTAATCATTCGACCTTCTCGCGAGCATGACGAAAAGCCCCTTCGAAGAGGGGCTTTCTGCGTGCTGCGCGGGCAACGCGAAAAGGTCGCGCCGCAACCTCGGGTGAGGTGCGCTGACGTCGGCCGACCGGGCACGTGCCAGAGGGGGGCATCGCACAGTCAGTCCGCGTAGCGAACTCTATGTCGAACCAACGTCGGAGGGGATATTACACAGCTTCCTCGGATTGGTGGGCGCGCCACGCCGTAAGGATGTAGTTGCGATGCCAGGTGGCTTGGGCGAGAGCGAGAGCCAAGAGGCTTCCGGGTGCGACGAAGACACGCCAGTTGACCCACGTGTCCGTGGACATCGTGTAGGCGACCACGATATTGACGGCGCCGACCGCGACCAGTGCCACGAACCAACTCCAACTCAGGAAGCGCCAGACGGCGTCCGGTGCGCTCACCCATCGTCCGATGACGAGACGCACCGGGTCACGCTTCGCGACCATCAACGACGTCAGGAAAGCGCCGGCGATGAGCCAGTACACACCTGTGGGACGCCACTTTATGAAGGTCTCGTTGTGGAACAACAGAGTCGATCCGCCGAGGACGAGCACAAGGCATAGACCGATCCACTGCAGTTTGTCGACCCGTTGGCGTCGGGCCAGCGTGACGATGATCTCGCCGACGACGCCGGCCATGACCACGACCGTCGCCGCGAAAATTCCGGCGGCCTTGTAGGTCGCCATGAACGCAACAACCAACGCGGCGTTGTAGAACACTCTCCACACGAGCTTGTCCTCCGAAAAATATTCTCCGTCAGGAGGTTTCGTCAGGGATGGTTTCGATCTCGGGGGAGATCACCGCGACACCGATCGAGTCGCTGACGAGAGGATCGAGAAGGAAGCCCCGGAATTCGGCCTTCAGCCAGCCGCCACCGCCCCGTCGTGCCCGCACCGTACCGGAGACTGGCCCCTTGCGCACCTGCTGGACCCACTCGATGATCTTCGGCCAGTCTTCCTCATGGAGCGCGAAGGTCTGACCGGTGCTCACGCCGTGTCCGAGGCCGGGAACGTGCTCGGTCACCCACTTCAGCCAGTACGGGTACTGGTACGACAGATCCCCGACCGCAATGTACATCCCAGATGTCGATGCCAACATCGTCGACAACCACGCGTCGAGCATCGATTCGTGGACAAGGGCTTCGTCTGTGCCCGCATCCCAGCAGATCCCGCGCACACGTCTACCCGCCGGGCCCTCCACACACCGCTCGGCGTAGCGCAGCTCGCGGGTGACGTCGGTTTCCGCCCGGATGGTGAACGTGCCGTCAAACCTGTCCTTTACCTGGGAGTCTCGGATTTGACGCACATGCCGCAACGTGTCGGACAGGCGGGCCGAACGGGTGTAGAGATCCGCAGGACCGAAAACCGATCGATCCTGATGCCGGACGGACATCCCGATGAGCTCGATAGCTCCGGGGTCCAACTGCAGCTGCGGCGGGGGCGGATTGTCGTCCGAGCTCAGAACCCACTCCCAGGCCCCGACATTGGGGCGGTCCGGCGGGTTCTTCTTTGGGTCACCGCTCCAGATCTGAACTGCTACGACCACGCTCTTGTCGGGAGTCAGGATGGGGTGGGCTGCCCCGACCGGGCCCAGGGCGTCGGCGACCTTGCCCTCGAACGGCTCGATCTTGAGCTCGCGATCGGCGATGCACTTACGGATCAACCCCAGGACAGCGGTGCGGGCAGGTCCGCGAACGACGTTGTTGATATTGCGCCATTCGCGGACCTTGGCGCCTTCGGCGACGACTTGGTGGTCGTCGCCGGCACCGACGAAGACCGTCGTCCATTCGCGGATCGGGTGGGTGGGTTCGGCGTGCGCGCACACGAGGGCATCAGTTGTCATTGGTTTATCCGTTTCTCCCGTACTGGCTTGCGGGTCACGTCAGGTCAGGTGGACAGGCATCTCGGTGGGGCCGTGAGTGCGCCAGGTATGTCGCCGGTCGAGTGTTTCCGATGGCTTCACCAGGGACAGGGCCGGGTGACGTTGGAACAGGCGGCGAGTAGCAATGTCGAGCTGCATTACGGCGAGATCGGCGCCGAGACAGTAATGAGGTCCGCGGCCGAAGGCCAGGTCCGGGCGATCGCCGCGCGCGGGGTCGTTGGTCGCCGCGCGCAGGGAGAGATACAGAGGACTGCCGGCGGGGATGCGGGTGCCGCCGACTGTGATGTCTTCAATCGGGAATCGCCGTATCGCATAGGACCCGGGCGCGGCGTCGAGGACGAGCTGCGTCACCCGGGCGCGCCAGAGCTGGTCGTCGGCGATTTCGACGAGTACCTCGTCTCGATCGAGTCCGGCGAGAATGCCGATGGCATTGGCGATCTGGTAGACGGAGTTCTCGAATCCGGCGAGAAACGTCAGGAACGCGAGGGAGATGAGTTCCTCTTCGGTCAGCCGGTCTTCGGCGTCGCGGGCGGTGATCCAATCGGTGATGACGTCGTCACCGGGCGATTTCCGTTTGGCCGCGATCACGCGCATGAGCACGAGAACTATCGTGGTCATGGCCGGGATACGGGGGTCGTCCGCGGTGGGTTCGCCAGGATTCATTGCCATCACGGTCGCCGCGGCGGTACGGAACTCGTCGGCGTCTGCATCGGTCACGCCGAGGATCTCGGCGATGATGTCGGCAGGCAGGGGAGAGGCGTAGGCGGGGAAGAGGTCGACAACACCGGTATCGTTCGGGTCTAGGTCGTCCAGGAGTCCGTCGACACGGGAGGTCACCATCTGCCTCACCGCTCCGATTCGGCGCCGTGAGAACGCGGGTGCTGCCAGAGCGCGGACGCGGCGGTGATCGGCGGGGACCATATTGAGCAGGTTGCGGGCCAGTGCCGGTGGCAGGGGAAGGCCCGGGCTGCCTGACGGGCCGCCGGGCCGGACATTGACGATTCCGGGGTCAGCGAGCAGTCGAGATACGTCATCGTACCGGGTGATGATCCAGACGCGCAGTCCATCGGCGTCGGTGGCCTCGACAACGGGGCTGGCGGCGCGAAGGTGCTCATGCAAGCGATCGGCCTCCGCGACACTCAGGCCGGGCGCAAACGGATCGAGCACCAGGTTCCCTTCTGTGATGTGGCAAATACCTCAGGACGAAGATACCGGCTGACCGGGATTCTGCATGGCTCCGGCGGCTAGGGTGCGCTACGTGAGTGCTCAGGTCGACACCGTACTGGATGAAAACGTGCACAAGGCGGATGCCGCCGACCGTCGGGGTTGGAGGAGATCCGCAGTAGTCTGCACTCTCGTCGCGATCGGCTCGTGCCTGCTCGCCGTCGCTGTCTTGGTCCCTACCTACGGTGCCGCCCGGTTGAAGGTCATCCCGCTCGATGTGCAGTCGGCGACAGTGTCGGTTGCGGAGGACGCGGCGGTGCTCAAGGCCACCTCGGTGGCCATGAAGGGTCCGGTGAAGACTGACCGGGGCGTCCCGCTGCGGATTCAGGTGTACGTGACGACAGAGAATCCAGTTTCAGCCGATTCCACAACTCTGCAAGCGGCACAAAAGACGGTCCGGACCGACTGGGGCGACGGGTTGGGCCTGGTCTCGGCAATGGTCGATCGCGTCACGATCGACCGACGATCAGGCATGCCGCTCGTCGAGCCCGTCCCAACGACTCAAGCCGAACTCGGCAAGCCCCCGACGGAGACGCCTCGCGCCGGAATTCAGTACAAGTTTCCGTTCGACGTCGAGAAAGTCAGCTACCCGTACTACGACGGAACCGCACGTGAGACGCATTCGATCGAGTACGTCGACGACGATCGCGTGGTCGACGGCATGCGGCTGTATCACTTTCAGCAGACGATCGGCCCTCTGAACCTTGGGAAATCGATCGGCAGTGTCGCGACGACGACCTTACCCGCTGAAAAGTGGGGGCTACCTGGCACGGAGCCGATAACGATGGATCTGCACTACTCCACCACGCGCGATGTGTGGGTCGAGCCTGCCTCTGGTGCGATCGTTGCTGTGGAGGAGCAGCCGAGGCGATGGCTGGCGCGGTCGATTAACGACCCGAATGCGGTGACCACGCTGGAAGCGCACACCCATTTCGACGACGAAACGATCAATGGCCTTGCCCAACAAGCGAAAGACGCCCGTACCGCGATCCTGTGGGGAACTCGCTACGGGCCCGCCCTCAGTGCTGTGGCCGGCATCGTGTTGGTGGGGACCGCGCTCATGCTCGCGCGCCGCTGGTCACGCCGCTAGCCGAACTGGTCGAAGGCCGCACGTGCGTAGGGGAGTGCCCCGGCGTATTCGTTGCGAACCTTGTCTTCGGTGCCCAGGTAGGACATGTTGTCGTCGTAGGCTTCGCGGTCTTCGAAGTACACACGGCCGCCCAAGTGGTCGGACAGTTGGATCGCCACGGCATAGTCGACCGGGTCGTCCCTCTTTGCAGCATTCTCCGGGCTTTCCGCACCGGCATAAAAGTTCTCGATTGCGTCAGCGACGGCTCCGTCGTCAAGGGCAGGTCGGTTGTCCCACATCTGGCTCCAACCGAAGAGATTCCGCCCTCCCGATCCGGAATGGTGAACCCGCCATAATCCTTCAGCTCGTGAGGCGACCAGCGCCGCGATGATGGCGTTGTCAGGCGACTTCCGCTCATTGCCCAGATCGATGATGCGGGTGACGGTTTCCTTCTGCTGCCCGTCGGCGGTGTCGTCGACAAAGGGATCGAGAACCTGGCTAGTGGCGTCGATCGCGGGTGACGGCTGCGATGCGGTGTCGTCGACGGAGTTGCTGCCGCACCCCGCGATCACCGCGGCGGCGAGCACCATGACCGTCAGAGCTGAGGTGGCGCGGAAATTCAAGGTTCCCCCTCGATAGTTCGGTTGTGTTCAGTAGGTGAGGTTATCGATCAACCATCCGTCGTCGGCTTCGGTGAGGGTGAGCCAGACGGTGATGTCGGGTTCGACGGGGCGGGTGGTGTCGCCGGTGACCGCGGTTTGGGTGATTGTGGCGACCCGGTGCGCGGTGGTGTCGGTATCGGGTGGACAGCCGGAGCAACCGATGGCGACGTTCGCGATGACCCGGGCGTTGTCGTTGATCCATTGCTGCCATTGCAGGCTGGGTCCGCGCTCGTTTCGCACATCGGCGGTCAGGCGTGCAGCCAGGGCGGGTGTGAACCATTGTGTTGCGCGCCGGAATCCGTTGGTGGGGCTCTCGTCGGTGGGCGGGGCCCAGGTGAATGCGACGGCCATGGCTTGGCGGGCCACTTCTTCCGGCGACGTCGGTTCCGGTCGCTGAGGTGCGCTGTTGCCCGTTTCCGGTGCAGGTGTCGGCGCGGTTGTGGTGCTCTGCGGTGTTGCGGTGCCTGAGGGGTTGGCATTGTCCTGCAAGGAGTAGAGCAGTACCGCGACTACGGCTATGATCACTGCGAGCACAATCAGGGCTTTTCGCATGGATTTCGCTTCTCCAGTCCCTCTCATCCTCGGTCATATACGACGTGCACGCATCCCATTTTGGACGGGAGCGAGCTTGACGACCTCACCCGTGGTGGGTGCGTGGACCATTTGTCCATTGCCTGCGTAGATTCCGACGTGGCCGGGACCGTCGGCCTCCCAGGATCCGAAAACAAGGTCGCCGGGTTTGGTCTCTGACAGGGAAATTTCGGTGCCGACCGTCCACTGCTGTTCGGAGGTGCGGGGGAGGACGGTCTTGCCGCCGGTGGCTCGGGCGTAGGCGTACTGGGTCAGTCCCGAGCAGTCGAACCCGCCCCCGGACGGGCCACCTGAGCCGCCGCCGCCCCACACATAGGGAGTGCCGAGGTACTGGCTGGCCGCCTCGACGACATTGCTGCCGCCGGCGGTGGGGGAGGGAACGAACTCGCCGCGGCCGCCGGGCTGCTCGAGCTCGGAAATGTAGGAGAGGACTTTCTGCACGTAGGGTCGGGTTTCGCTGGAATAGTCACCACCGGAGGGCATCCCACCGGCCTGCTTGATGGCACCCTCACCGGCGTTGTAGCTGGCGATGTAGAGCGAGAGCGGATCACCCTTCACCGAGCCGTTGGCAATCCAGCTGTCGACCGATCGCGCGATCTCGCAGAAGTATCTGCCCTGAGCCATCACGGCGTCTCCGACATCGCCTTGGGAGATCCGGCCGTTGCCGTCGTCGTCGCGGCCGTAGATGGCCCAGGTCCCATCCATGAACTGGGTATAGCCTCTTGCGCCTGCGGGGCTGGTGACAGCGCGGAACCCGCTTTCGGCTTTGGTGTCCGCGGCCAGCAGTGCTGGGCTGATCTGCGGGCACAGCGACCCTGCTTTACGGAACCATTCTTCGAATGCCGGTGGCACACTGCCGGGCTTAAGATCACCGCCGCCGGCGGTGCCGAAGCCCTTGCCGCAGTCGACGGGGGTGGATGCGGCCATGAGATCGATATTCGATCCCGGTGCACTCACGTCATGTCCGGAGGGTGCAGGGGCGCCGCCGAGTTTGGTCGTCGGGTCGATCGCGGTACCGCCCTGCAGTCGGCCACCGTCCCAGTACTCGAAGTGCAGGTGCGGACCGGTGGATCCGCCGGCGTTGCCGATGTCGGCGATGTGGTCGCCGGCCTTGACGGGCTGCCCGCGTGTGACGTGGATGCCGTTGGCGTACATGTGCCCGTAGACGGTGGAGACCGGGCGGCCGCCGACGACGGAGTCGATGATGATCCAGTTCTCGAAACCGACACCCGGGCTTTCACCGCTGGAGCCGGCGGCGGCGACGAGGCCGTCGAGGGCGGCGTAGATCGGGGTGCCGACCGGGGCCGCGAAGTCGACACCGTTGTGCATCGCTCCCCAGCGGGGTCCGAAACCGGAGGTGAATGTGGTGGTTCCCGGTGCGGTGGGTTGCTGGATCGGCCCGGACGGCGTCAGCGCCGCCGCCGGCCGATCATCCTGCGTGCTCTCTCCGCGCGGGCCCCCAGAATCGGAGGGGACAGGCCGGCAAGGTTTGGGCAGGTCGATAATGGCCCCGCCAGTGCAGGCGCATGCCATCCCGACTGCGAAGGTGGCCGCCAGGATGGCGCCAGTCACACGCAATCCTGTGCGCTTTACAGGTACGACGACGCGTCCCCTGGAGGGCTTTTCCTCGGGAGTGGGGTAGTCGTCGTCGTTCACGCGATCGGCCCCGGCAGCGGTGTGTCAAGTTCGGGGATAGGAATCGGGCCGGGAACAGGGACCGGCGCAGGGGCGGGGTTGGTGGCCTTCTGGGCAGGAGGAGCAGGCTCCGAAGATGACTGGGCCGCGGGGAGGCGCTGTAGGTGCGGTGCTGTGCCGGGGGACGGCGTCGTGGTGGCCGTTGTCGTGGTCGGCGCTGTGGTGCGCCAGGTGGTGGGAGCGGCCGCGGCCACGTCGTCCAGGTCGAGAGTGGGGAGGGGAGAGGCGACCTGCCAGCCGTCGTCGGTGTCGGTGACCGCGACGGTCATGGTCCCAGCGCTGGTATCGATCTCCACAGTCGTTCCGGTGGTGCCGGTGCCTGGCAGGGTGCGGGTCGGCCCGAGAAGCGACACCGGTGCGGTGGGCCGGGCCGCCGCGAGGGCGTCGTTGACACGCTCGGGGCGGGTGACACGGCTGAGCGCGACCGCCCACTGAGTTGGCGAGGCGGTGGTGTCGACGAACGCGTGAGCGTAATACATTGCCGCTGTCGCGGGGCTACGACCAATCGACCTCGCCGACATTGTCGCCACCGCGGTTTCGGTGACTTCTTCGGCTGCCGCAGTCGTCGAGGTCACTGACGTGTTACTGGTTTCTGCGTCGTGGGCGAGCACGTCGCTTCCGCTGGTCTCTGCCCCCGTGACCGCGGTGACCATCAGGCGGGCGACGTAGAGGACCGCGACCATGATCGCGATCCCGCTCGCGAGCCGGCCGGGACTGCGCAGGACCCAGCTACGGATCGCGGTGGTGATCGGGTTGGCACCTGTTCTCACCAGTTCACTCCCAGATCACGATTCGGCCGGTCGAGCACTCCCGTCGACTGCGCCGACGCGGCGTCCTCACGCAATCCCGCCCGGGGCAGATCACTGCTGACGGGCCTCGCCGACGACGAGGCCGGTGCGGGCCGGGTGATCGACACCCACGGACGCTGCGGCTTTCCGGACGCTTCGGCTTCCTCACTCGGCCGATAGATGGTGGTCGGGGCGATGACCGCGTCCGGCCCGCCGTCCCACCTGTTCACGTCCTGATGAGGAACGAAGACCTCACTGTCACCGGTGTCGAGGGCCTCGAAACCGTCGGTGAAACCCGTTGCGGGGGTGTGTTTGCGCAGATCCGCGAGCTCGGTGCGCCCGTTGCCGTCGGCTGGGCCGGCGGTGATGTCGACACCGGGTAGCCGGGTGCCGGACTCGGGCCCCTCCGGGGACGCTTTGCGCAGGTCCGCCAGCGCTCCGCCCGCGGGGCGGTCGCTGCTGCGTAGGGCGGCCAGCTGTGCTTGGCGGGCGCGGTCGCGGTAGTCGTCGGTGCGTGCGGCGGACAGGGCGCGTCCTTCCTGCCGGACGATCGGAGGCTGGTTGCCGCCGATCATGTCGGACCACTGCCGACCGGCCCCGTCGGCGGCGCGGTTGGTGCCGCTGCGGGCGAGTTCGAGGCTCTTCTCGGCCAGTCCCATGGCGGGGTTGGTGACCATTGAGCTGGCGGTGAGCAGCTTCTGCTTCCAGGAACCGTGCTTGTGCCGGTCCATCGCGCCGCCGATCATGCCGCGATGCGACTGGGTGATAGTTTGCGAGAGCCTCTTGAACGGGCGCAACAACATCCAGAAGACGATGGTGAGGATGACCAGGAACCACAGCCGCCAGGTCCCGTCGACCGCATCATTGCGGTACAGCTTGATCAAGATCAGCAGGTAGACCGACATCAGCACCGCGGCACCGACCGCCCACAGGTAGATCCCGCCGAGGATGCGGCCGACGCGGAGCAGGATCGATCCGGAGACGATGGCGAGCGGAACCCATACGGGGGCGGTGATGATCGCCACCCGGATCGCCAGCAGTGCCGAGAGTTTCAGCACCGAGGACCCGCTCCACAAGATGGAGGGCATCGAGGTCTTGACCATCGACAGGAACCCGGTCGTGACCCGGCTAGAGTCTTTGCCCTGAAAGGTGTAGAACGAGAGCCCCTTGCTCTCTAACGGCTCGACGACCTCCCGCCGGAACTTCTCGGCCTTGGCCTCGTCGATCTCCTTCTGCGCGGAGTTGTCGGCCTGGATCAGGGCCTGCTCGTCGTAGGTGTATGCGATCGACTCCCGCAACTTCGGCCACAAATCGTCGAGCGTCTGAGCAGAGGCGTTGGTTCCGAAATACCCTCGCTGCACGTCCGGGATGATGATCCGGTCGGTGATCACCAACCGCGGGTCATCGGTCATGCCCGCAGAGTTGAAGATCTCGCCCTGAGTCTTCGTGATCAGCGCGCTGAACGTGTCGTCGGAGATCTGGATCGCCTTCGCCGGGGCACCGACCATCAACCCACCGATCGCCAGCGCGCCGGCACCGATCCCGAGCTGCCGGAACACCGCCGGGGCATCTGATCGCAGACCGCGGTAGAGGATGATCAACCCGGCCGCGGCCACCCCCAGCCCGAGCCACGGCCCGTAGACGGTCGGCCGCAACGAGTCCGAGACCGCGAGCACGATCTCGTCGAACTGCGCGATCGCCCCCTGACGGCCGGTCTCACGGCCCTCGGCGGGGGTGTTGGCCTGCTCGTCGAGCCAGAACGCCGCGGCCGCGAACGATTGCCCGATCGTGAGGAAGGTGTTTCCGACGTCGGTCTTGTTGCGCACCAGCGACACCCCGGTGATGTCCTCACCGCAGCCGAGGTCGTAGATGTGCCACGTCAGACCGGCCCAGCCGTGCCCGCCGTACCCGGTGCCGGAGAGCTGTGATTGTGCGGGCTTGTCCACCGACCCGGAGTCGAAGAACGCCGGCGCCGCCGAGTTCGGGGACTGCGGTGCCGGCACGTCCTTGCAGTTGAAGCCCGCGGCGTGGGCGGTGCTCTGCCCGCACAGGGCACTGAGCCCGACCAGCATCATGACCGCGCACAGTTGGGTGATCCGCTGCAGCAGGTGTGCGGGCGAGCTGGTGGTGCGGGCGGTGGCGGGCATCGAGAATGTCCTTCCCAAAGGGGGTCAGGCGGCGGTGGCCCGGGAATTCAGTGCTTGCGCAACGTGGGCGATGTGGGTGAAGTTCGTCCAGTTCGCGCGCACCAGTTCGATGTCGCCGCCGAGGCGGACGACGTAGGTGCGGGCTTCGTCGGCTCCGGTCTTCGCCGCGCGCTGCTTGCGGGCCTTGTTCGCGCGCGGGTCGTAGGTGTCGTTGCGGCCCCCGCCGAGCTGGTTGGCCAGGATCGTCTCGTACCCCTCACCCTCTTCGAGGCCGAGGAGTGTGAGTGCGTCGGAAATCGCCCGTTCGGAGGAGCCGAGACGGCCGATGATGATCTCGTCGGTCAACTGCGACTGGTCCTGGTCATCGGCGCCGTCCGCCAATCCGAGGAAATCGCCCGCGAGCTGGCTGCATACCAGTGCTCGGGTGCGGAACTTGCGGGTGTCGCGGCCGAGCCGGACGTAGAGGGTGCGGCCGGCCCCGGACTGCTTGAGGTACTTGTTCTCGTCCAGGAACAGCAGTTTCGGCAGCGCGCGCGGCTTGTCGTAGACCAACCGGGTCGCCAACCATGCCGCCAGGTGGATCAGCGGCCCGGCCAGGCGTTGGCTGTCGGTGGCCGCACTGCCCTCGGCCTTGTCGTCGATCTGCAGGCCGGGCATGGTCAGGATCGTCAGTCGTTCGTCGAGGACCGAGTCGAACAGTTCGGCGGCGGCGTCGTCGCCGGACGTGGCCGACGGGAACAGCACCCGGGCGTCGCGCAGCTGCGACATCGTGCGCAGCATCGGCCCGATCCGGCCCGCGGCGGTGCGCAGTCCTTCGCCGATGGCGGGGGTGGTCTCGGAGCTGTTGGTCTGCCCGTTGGTCGTGCCGTGGACGGCCCCGTGGCGGTTGGTGTAGACCACGCCGGCGGCGATGTGGTCGATCGCGTCGACGACCTTGCCCAGATGGTTGGTCGGCTGGCCCCCGACCATCGCCGCCGCCATCCGGACCACGCTCTTGGCGTCCCGGTCGCTGCGGTCGTCGGCGTCGAGCATCGAGATCAGCACCCAGGACGCGAGCTGGACGCGTTCGGCATGGGCGGCACCGCGATCGTCCTCGTAGGCCGCTGCTGCGGCGGCTGCCGGGTCGGATTCGTGCGCGTACTCGGGATGGCCGGGGCGGTAGATCTCGTCGGCCGGGTCGGGCTCGGACACGACCCGGTAGACGTTGAGGACGCCGGGCTTGGCGCCGCGCCCGGTCAGCTCGTAGACGCGGGTGAACGGCTTGAGTTCGGGCAGATCGGCGAGCGCGCGCAGCGGCCCGGACGGATCCAGGATCACCCCGTGCGCGCCCAGCCGCAGCGCCTGATAGGTGACCATACCGGCCAGATGGGTCTTGCCTGCACCCTGAACGCCGACCAGCGGGGTCAGGCCACCCTTGTCGAAGAAGTCGTGGGCGGCGAACAGATTCCAGGCGACCGGCCGGACCGAGATCGACGCGGTCTCGCCGAGGATGATGCCTTCCTCGTCACCGATCCGGTCGGCCGCCGCCCCCATCCCCGCCGACATGGCGAGGACGCTCATCCTGCGCTTGTGGGCGGTGTTGGCGAGCTTTTCACCGGGCATGAATTCTTTGAGCAGGTGGTACTGGCCGTTCTCGACTTCGAGTTCGACATCCGGTGCGTACTGCTGCTGCAGCTTCGAGACACGGTCCCGCACCTGCTGCGGGGAGGAACCGGAGACGGCGATCCGCCACCACCCCGATCCCCGGGTGGCTAGTGCCCCACCGTTCGACATCTCCGTCCGCAGCCGCCGGGACAACCCGTGCTGCGCCGCCAACTCATCGGGTGGGGTTTCGTCGTGCTCGACGGTGTAGTGCCGGTACTGCGACTCGATCGCGTTGCGCTGCTTCTGGATTTCACCGAGTGTGTCTTCCTGGGTGTGCAGGGTGATCCGCTCGGACCACTCCAAGGGCAGCCCGAGCTGGTCCCCGAGCAGCTGCCACGGCATCTTCTGCTCGGGGATGGCCAGTGGTGCCATCCGCCCCACCGTCAGCACCGTCACGTACGACCGGTAAGTGCGGCCGGCGATGGTGCCCTCGACGACGGTGTGTCCGGCGCCGGGTGTGTAGTGCATTTCGGTCAGGTTGCTCAGCGACAACAGATCGGACAGGCTCCAACCCGACGGTGTGTTAGCGGCCGCCGGTTCGGTCAACGGCATCCCCACCGCGGCCGAGCGGCGCAGCAGATAGTCCACCTGACCGCTGTCGGCAGGCAGGGCTTCGACACCGGGGGAGAGCATCACGCGTTCGATCTCGGCGATGTGTTCGGTCGCCGCGTCCTGCTCGGCGATCAGGACCTGCTCGGACCACTTCGACAACCGCGGCCCCACCCCCTTCACCCCGAAGCACATGTCGGCCACCGCGACGATCGCCTGCGCGGTCATCGACCGCCGGGGCAGTTCGATGCCCCAGTAACGGCGCTTGCGGGTAGGGGCCGAGTCCAGCAGCGCGACTTGCTGACCGACCAGGTAGTCGTCCCACGCGAGGGCACCGGGAACGTCGGGGAGGCGGTCCTCGGTGAGCTGCGCGTGTGCGCGGCCCCACTCCTTGACCGGCCAGGGCTCGCGCACCGTGCGCCGATGGATACCGGAGACCCCTTTGCCGCGCAGTTCCGCCAGCACCAGCGCTTCGTCCCGGATGAACCGCGACTGATCGGCAATCGCCCGCATGCTCCACGTGCCGGGCGATTGCACGAACCACAACGTGGCGGTGTCGTCGGTGATGGTGACGTTGCCCAGCACCGCCCGCAGCCGCCACTTGGACTGCTTCCGCATCCGCGCCCTGCTCCCGCGTTCAGCGGCCGCACTGGTCGAATGCCCCTGCCGGGCTGGCCGGGACTTCTTCCCGCCCCGCGTGCTGCCTTTGTGGGGAGTGGGTTCTGCGGGTGCGCCCTCGTCATAGTCAGGGTTGGTGACCGGGGAGGGGGCGGTGAGCAGTGCATCACCCAAGCTCGTGTGGGGTGCGGCGGTGTGCGCGTCGGCGGTCTGCAGCCCGGCTTGGCGCGCCGCGCGCAGCCACGACTCGGGCAGCACCGGCGGCAGGGCCCCGGGGGGTGGGACGAGGTCAACCGGGTCGAACCGGTTACCGGGATAGCTCATGACCTACCTGCTCGTAGTCGAAGAAGTCGTGTGATCGCCTGCGGCGGCGGGGGTGAGGCGAACGCGCGCGATCTGGTCGGGGATCGACACCGTCTGCGGCGTGTTCCGGGCTTTCGTGTTGCGGCCGGCCGCAGGGCGTGGGGAGGTGAGGTCGTTGATCGCGGACCGGGCCAGCGACCGGATGGTGCGTTCGTGGCCGAGCCCGTCGACGATCCGTTTCGTCCCGAGATAGGTCAACCCCAGCATTACGGTGACGGACCAGCCGCTCCACGGCACCGACAGCACTCCCATGACGAGGATGTACGACAGCAGCAGCAACACCGCACCGATACCCACAGCCTGCCATCTGACTGGTCTCGGGAACGCCCGCCCCGGAGGGCCTAGCCAGTGCTGATCCACCCGGTACAGGTCGTCATCGGTCTCGATCACCGCAGGCCCCTCACCGGCGCTCGCTGATGGCGCGACCGATTGCGAACACGATGGCGGCGGCGATGACCACGCCGAAGATGATCGTCATGACAGACATAAGGGTTCGTTCCTATCAACTCTGGGGCGGGACCGGTCGTGAGTGGGAGCGCAATCAGATTCCGGGGAAGACCAACCGGGCTATTCCGGTGCCGACATTCATCGCCGCGTCGGGGTTCGCCGACAACCCGAACCAGCCCAGCGCGATCAGGGAAAGGCCGGCGATGGTGATGACGGCAGACCAGGACGAGCGAATCGCCTTCGCCAGAAGCACAATCGCTCCGACACCGAGGATCGGAGGGACCACCTGCTCGCGGAGGAAACCGCCCACGTTGGTCGTATCGATCCCCTCCTGTGCCAGGAACGTCAGCTGCGACGCAGCCTCGAAAGACTCATGAAGCATGCTCTCTCCCAAAAGATTCGCGGGCAACACCGAACGGTGACGCCAGAACATTGGCACAGGGCCGCTTCGGCACACGAAGACCCCCGCACGCGCTCGGGCGTGTCGCTGAGGGTCGGGCGGGTTGGCGGTGGGGCCACGAGGACGGGCCGTGTTGCGACGGGGGACTGAGGGCGGGGACCGGCGCTGCGGGGACAGGTGCTGCCCTCCGGACACGCTCCCTCGGACAACCCTCGCGAATAACGTGATTGGCCCCATGCGGGGCACGTGTCGACGATTGGGGGATCGGTGATGCCTGCCCCCCACTCCCTTCGGGAGACGCCTCCCCCCTACGGGGGGAGGCGAAGTTGTAAATAGCGCCCCGGAC